>JBAYJF010000009.1:0-25528 GCA_041665245.1 Candidatus Margulisiibacteriota bacterium
AGGATATAATACAGCCCTGGGGATCCGTGTTGATATTAGCAAAAGATTCTATTTATAGTTAATAAACAAACATGAAAAGAAAAGAAATATATATTTTGTTGTGCGGTATGTTTCTCCTGGTTTTTGGATATGGCTGCGCTCAAGTTATTGATACCGTTACTGCGACCCAGCTAAAATTAGCCGGAAGCAATGTTTTTGTCTCCGGCACTACGCTGTCGATGAGTATTACCGCTTTGGATCAGGATAACGTGCGAATTGGGAATTTAGGGGCGGGTAATTTATCCGGAAAAATATACAATTCCAATCCGCTTGTTTCAGGGATGACAGCGGCAACAACGCAACAGGCAGTCGCTACTCTGGCGTTTACCTCCATGAGCAGCGGGGGAACAAAACTGGTTTCAGGGGCTTTAGTTATTGATAAAAGCGGAAGTATGGGGGTAACAAAACTTGAAAGCGCCGAAGTTGCAGCTAGGGAATTTGTCAGCAGCGAAGCAGCCGCTTCAGCCAGCAATAAAGCGTCCGTTGTTCTTTTTGATGATCATGTCTCCATCGAGGCGGAAATGAGAGCCTTATCATCTTCCGATGTCGCAACGATAAATGATGCGATCAATATCCGCAACGGATATGGAGGATCGACCGCTCTTTATTACGCAATATCAAGGGGCATTATTGAAGCATCAAAAGAAAGTGTTTCTTCAAATCTAACGCGGGCGGTTATAGCCCTTACGGATGGCGGTGAAAATGCCAGCCCGGATCCGTATTCCGGTACAGGCGGAACAACCGAAGTTATTAACCTTGCAATAAACAGCGGGATTCCAGTTTACACTGTTGGACTTTTTAGTACGACTACGGAAGCATCGAATTATAGCTCGGCGTTGAAAAGTATAGCTAGGGAAACGACCGGCTCTCAAGACAACTATTTTGAAGTTATTGTTGGTGGAGCAGAGGACTTATCTGTATCAAGCAACAGCAGGATTCGCGCACTGGCGTCATTATCAACATTGTATCAAAATCTTGCGAATGCCCTTATTAATTCATACTCTGTTTCGGCGACTCTTTCAAACAGCTTAAGCGCGGGAAATTATTGGATGGTTTTAACGGTCCAAAATTATGGTGGATTTTCCGGCCAAGAGATCGTTGTTCCATTTGTTGTTAGATAATTATTTAGAAAGGAGCTCTTATTGTGCATTTTGGAATTGAACATATCAGGAAAGTTGATCCGGAAATTGCAGCCGCTTTGGATCGGGAGTTAACCCGACAGCAAAATAACCTTGAAATGATCGCATCGGAAAACTTTACATCGAGAGCGGTCATGGAAGCCTGTGGATCGGTCTTGACCAATAAATATGCCGAAGGCTATCCCGGAAGACGCTATTATGGCGGATGCCAGAATGTGGATGACAGCGAAGCGCTTGCCATTGAACGGGCCAAAAAGCTTTTTGGCGCCGAGCATGCGAATGTCCAGCCGCATTCCGGATCACAAGCCAACTTTGCGGCATATTTTGCTTTATTAAATCCCGGCGATACGGTTATGGGCCTGAATTTGTCCCATGGCGGGCACTTAACGCATGGCTCACCGGTCAATGTGTCGGGGAAATATTTTAATTTTATCTCTTACGGTGTTTCAAAAGAAGAAGAAACGATCGATTTTGATGCGCTCATAGCCTTAGCCAAAGAACATAAACCGAAATTGATCGTTACCGGCGCAACCGCCTATCCTCGAATAATTGATTTTAATAAATTTAGAGCGATTTGCGATGAAGTAGGAGCGCTCTTAATGGTTGATATGGCTCACATTGCCGGATTGGTTGCGGCTGGTGTCCATCCTTCGCCGATCCCTGTTTCAGAAGTTGTAACTTCGACCACCCACAAAACTCTCCGCGGTCCAAGGTCCGGATTGATCCTATGCAAAGAAGCTTTTGCTAAGCAGATCGATAAGGCGGTTTTTCCGGGGATCCAGGGCGGTCCGCTTGAACATGTTATTGCCGGCAAAGCCGTTTGTTTCAAAGAAGCAATGAACCCGAATTTCATCAAATACCAGGAACAGGTCGTGAAAAATGCGAAAGCATTAGCTGAAGGTTTGATGAAAAATGGTCTGCGCCTTGTTTCCGGGGGAACGGACAATCACTTGGTCTTGGTCGATCTTCGACCATTTAATGTTACCGGAAAAGCTGCGGAAATAGCACTTGATGAAATTGGAATAACTGTGAACAAGAACACAATTCCTTTTGACCCCGAAAAACCGATGGTAACATCCGGAATAAGGATCGGAACCCCGGCTTTAACCACTAGAGGGATGAAAGAAGGGGAGATGAAGACCATTGCCGACCTGATATCCCAGACATTGAAGCATGCTACCGATGAAAACAAAAAGAAAGAAATAAAGGGGAAGATCTCCGAACTCTGTAATAGCTTTCCGCTTTATGGATAATTTACCTTAAATGATTGAAATTACTTCTGTTTCAAAGGCTTATCCGAACGGCATTGAGGCGTTGTCTAATGTCACGCTCCATATTGGGAAAGAAGAATTCATATTTTTAGTCGGTTCTTCCGGAGCGGGAAAAACAACACTTCTAAAGATGCTTTATCGCGAAGAGGTTCCAACCTCGGGTAAAGTTGTTGTCGATAGGATCAATGTTGCCGAGTTGGAGCCGTCGCAAGTGCCATATTTAAGAAGAAATATTGGTGTGATCTTTCAGGATTTCAAACTGCTTCCAAAAAGAACAGTATTTGAAAATGTCGCTTTTGCACTTCGCGTGACCGGAGTTCCCCGTTCAACCGTCCGCAGGAAAGCGATGCAGTCCATTGAGCTTGTAGGTATGCTGCGCCGCGCTAATTCTTTTCCGAATGAACTCTCCGGAGGAGAAAAACAGCGGGCATGTATTGCAAGAGCGATCGTGAATAATCCTCCGATCCTTTTGGCCGATGAGCCGACCGGAAATCTCGACCCGACGACTTCCTGGGATATCCTTCAGCTTCTGGATAAGATCAATAAGCGAAATACGACGGTAGTTATGGCGACCCACAACAAGAATATCGTTGATGAAATGAAAAAAAGGGTCGTTGAGCTCGACGGCGGCAGGATCATCCGCGATCAGCAGCTGGGGATGTACAATGTTTAGCAATTTAGAGTTTTTTATTATCGAAGCCTTTCGTTCATTTCGGCGTTCGACCCTGATGAACTTTGTTGCGATCGCAACTATAACCGTTTCTCTTACGGTCTTTGGACTGTTCCTGCTATTAATTGTAAACCTCGGGAATATTGTCGGATCGATCTCTTCCAGGCTTGATATTGTGGGATACTCATCAAGAGAAATTTCGCTTGCGGATGCCGGCGCGCTCCAATTAAAAATCTCAAAGATCCCCGGGGTCGAAAAAGTTGAATATATTTCAAGGGAAGAAGCCTGGAAAAAATTCAAACAGGACTTTAATAGTAAAATGTCCCTTGATCAAGTTGTATATAATAACCCTCTGCCGCATACTTTTTCAGTCAGGGTCCGGACCCCCGATATCCTGCCAAGCGTAGCAAAACAGATATCAAATATTGATCTGATCGATGAAGTAAGATACAGCGGAAAAATGATCGACCAGATGATGTCGCTAATTGGCGCCGTAAGAGTAGGGGGGATAGGGATGGTGATCCTTCTTTCGCTTGCAACCCTTCTAATTGTAGTAAATACGATCAGGTTAACGGTCATTGCAAGGGAAACCGATATTTATATTATGAAGCTTGTGGGAGCGACGAATACTTTTATCAAATGGCCGTTCATCATCGAAGGGATTTTTATCGGCGTTTTGGGAGGGGTCTTCTCTTTCCTGATATTAAAATTCTCATATGATTCGGCAACACTTAAGCTTTCTTCCGCCCTCCCATTTCTTCCGATCGTAAACGATGCGTTCCTGTTATCAGTCATTTATTTATCAATGATCTTTGGCGGGATGGCGCTAGGAATGTTTGGCGGATATATTTCGGTATCAAAATTACTAAAGGAGTAAACACAATGATAACTTGGTTCAGAAAAAAAATGAAGGTAATAATGCTTGCAATTGTCGTGATCTTTGTTGCTTCAATGTTCTATGGATATCAAAGCCTTAGCGGCGGTGGATCAACGACACAAAACAGCAATATTATTGGAAAGGTAAATGGACGAGAAATTGATCCGGCCAGATTCCAGACGATCATAAATAAAATTGCTCAGACAAGCGGAGGAAGGATCGGTCCGCAAGATATCGCTTTCGCGGAAAACATTGCTTTAGGCCAGGCGATCGATTTCACCCTCATGCTGGGAGAAGCCGAAAAGAAAGCTCGAATTAGCGGGAGAGAAGTAGATGCCGCCCTTGATAATATTATGAAACAGCAGAAGATACCTTCAAAAAAATATCTTGATACGCTGCTAAAGAATATGGGGTTATCTATCGATAAATTCAGAAATTTAGTAAAAGAAGATATGCTGGTCCAGAAGTTTTCAACGAATATGCAGGAAGAAATTAAAGTCACATCAAAAGACTTAATGGAGATCAGGGCAAGCCATATTCTTGTCTCCGACGAATCTTCCGCAAAAAAAATACAAGCCGATCTTAAAGCGGGAGAAGATTTTGCAAGTCTAGCAAAGAAGTATTCAATTGATAAAGGAACTGCGGTAAAAGGCGGGGACCTAGGATATTTTTCCACAGGCGCAATGGTTGAACCGTTCGAAGATGCTGCGTTTTCTCTGAAACCCGGGGAAATAAGCGGAATTATAAAAACGCCATTTGGTTATCATATTATTAAATTAACGGATTCAAGAATGCGCCAATTTCCTGCCGGAGCTCCGCCGGAACAAATTGCGCTCAAAGAGAAAAAAGATAATGCCTTTAAGCGCTGGTATTCCGAAACAAGAAGCAAAGCAAAGGTTGAAGTTCTTATGCCGCAGTTAAAAGGGCATGCTCTCCGTTTCCAGGGGCGGCCAGCCGACGCGATCACTGAATATAAGATAGCCGCAGCGCAAAACCCTTCAAATTATCTTATTCACATCTATTTGGGAGACACCTATATGTCGGTCGGCCAAAAGCCGCTGGCTATTCCGGAATATGAGATGGCCGTAAGGTTGAACGGAGTTGATCCGGAATTATACATAATTTTGGGCCGTGCCTATGAAAGTGCGGGAGAAAAGGGCCTGGCTAGCCAGCAATTCAGCAAAGCTTCCCTTATTGCAGGAGATAACAAAGCTCTGCACGAAAAGCTTATGAAGATCTTTAGCGGGCTGAAATTAAGCCGTGAAGCTGCAAATGAAAAGAGCGAGATCGCCAGGATCAATAAAAAAGAAGCATTCGAGAAGTCTCTTAAATAATTTCTTTTGCGGCAGTCAGTAATGCGCTTAAGTTCGCTTTTGACCTCCCTTCGGCATAGATCCGAAGGAGAGGTTCTGTTCCGGATGCACGGAATAATATCCAGCTTTCATCCTTAAAATTTATTTTTAATCCATCCAGGGTTTCAATTGATGCGATCTTGAATCCGGCAAAAGAATCCGGCGGAGAACTTTTAAGCAAATTAACGATTTGGATCGCTTTTTGGGTATGGACATCGAGCCTGTCGTAATAATAATGGCCTTCTTTCTGCATAATATTTTCCATTATTTCCCCAAGGTTCATTTTTGTATCTGCCATAAGCTCAAATAAATTTAGTCCCGCTAAAATACCATCTCTTTCCGGGATATTTCCTTTTATCCCCATGCCGCCGCTTTCTTCTCCCCCAAGCAAGACATTTCCATCGATCATCTCTTTGGCGATATATTTGAAGCCGATCGGAGTTGTTTTTAGGTTTAGTGCATAATTAGCGCATAATTTGTTTATTAAATTACTAAGATTAAAAGTTTTTATGACATCTCCGGTCATTTTTCTATTCTCAAAAAGGTGCTTTAATAAAAGAACAAAAACCTTGTGTGTATTGATGAATTCCCCATTAATATCGATCGCCGCCAACCGGTCGGCATCTCCATCAAGTATAATGCAGGCGCCGATCTTCTGTTTTGAAATGTTTTTCATATAGGAAATAGATTCATTAAGATTTGCAGGAATGGGTTCGGGATTTATTCCGCCAAAAGTAGTATCAATATTCCCTCTGATCTCAATAACATCCAGCCCAAGCCTTTTAAAATAGCCTGCGCCGCTGCCATGCATCGCATCAACGACCATGGTTATCCCGGCATCTTTTATTTTTTTAATGTTGACCAGTTTATTTATTTGCTTGAAATATTCAGGGTCCGGATCAAAAAGCGTGATCTTATCTTTGGAGGGGGTGATCGAAAGGTTTGTGGATAGATTGCTTTCCACCGCTTTTGTAGTTTCTGGGAACGCAGAGCCGCCAAAGGCCTCCTTGATCTTAAAGCCGTTCCAATTTGGAGGATTATGGGAGGCGGTTATCATTATTCCTGCGCCAAGCCCCATATTTTTTACGGAATACGAGATCACAGGCGTTGGCACGGACTTTTCAGTCAGATAGACCTTTATTCCTGCGCCAGAACAGATTTCTGCCGCATCGCGGGCAAATTTATCCGAATAGAGGCGGTTATCATAGCCGATCGCGATCCCGTTATCCGCTAAATTCGAATCTTTTAGGTATTTTACAAAAGCTTGGGCTACGAGCTGAACATTTTGGGTAGTAAAGTCCTCATTAATAATTGCCCGCCAGCCATCGGTCCCAAATTTAATTTTGTTCATTAACATTATCTCCATTATTGCCAGGATCTTCAGCTTCTTCGGATGCATTTATTATTTCGATATTTTCCTGCTTATTTCCGGGATCAATTTTCTTTTCTTCTTCCCGCGGCAGGACGGGAACTGGGAACCCATAGATCGGCTGTCCGGCAAGTGCGGCTATATTGTAGGCCTTCCATATTCTGGGACAAATTGAAACTTCGGCGATCCCGCGCATAGGTGCGTTATTGTCATTTCCAACCCAAACGCCGGTTACAAGCTGGGGGACAAACCCGACGAACCAAGCATCATGAAAGTTTTGCGATGTTCCGGTTTTTGCCGCCGCCGGCCGTCCAATATTTGCTTGATAACCGGTGCCGCGGGTTATTACGCCGCGCATCATATCAGTCATTATTGCTGCGACATTTGCATCAAGGACCCTTTTTCCATCCGGCTCCTGTTCAAAAAGAATTTCCCCATCGCGGTTTTCAATTTTTGTGATCGAAATAGGCTCAAAACGAACGCCATTATTTGCCAAAACGCCGAAGGCGGAGGTTATTTCAAGATTTGTCACTTCAGATGCCCCCAAGGCAAGAGAGAGGGCAGGTTCAAGCCTGCTCTCAATTCCCATTCTCCTGGCAACATCGATCGCTTTATCTATTCCAACCTGTTCCAGCAGCTTGATTGCAGGGATATTTAAGGATTGTTCTAGCGCATGCCGAAGGGTAACTTCGCCATGAAAGCGCCCATCAAAGTTTTTCGGCGCCCAATATCCTTTCGGATTCCATTTGTTTGGCCAAACTTTGAACGATATTGGCGCGTCTTCGATCGTGTCATTTGGCAAAAAGCCTTCTTCGATCGCGGCCGTATAAATAAAAGGCTTAAAAGAGGAGCCTGGCTGTCTTTTTGATTGAACCGCGCGATTGAATTTGCTTTCCAGGTAGCTTGCTCCGCCGACCATTGCTCGAATTCCGCCATTTCGAGGATCAATGGAAACAAGGGTCGCTTGAGAAAAGTTGTATTTTTTACCTTCGCCTCCGACAAAATTAGAAATAACATTTTCAGCCGCGGTCTGCATCCGTGAGTCTAAAGTCGTATATACTTTAAGTCCGCCATGATAAACGAGTTCATCGCCATATTCGTCGGTTAGTTTCTGCAATATATAGCTTATAAAATATGGAGCAATTTCCCCGTAGCGTTTTAAATTCTTTGGCGAAAAAGAGAGGCTCTCAATAGCCGCAAGTTTTGCCTCTCTTTCCGTAATAAAACCTTGCTCAAGCATCTTGTTGAGCACATGAACTTGCCGGAGCTTAGCGCCTTTAAAATTCCGGTAGGGAGAATATAGTTCGGGTCCGCGGATCAAGCCGGCGACGATCGCCGACTCAGCAATGGTCAGATCTGATGCATGTTTTCCAAAATACAGGTTAGCCGCCGATTCAATGCCGTATGAATTATGTCCAAGATAGACTTGATTAACATAGAGCTCAAGAATTTCTTCTTTGGTATAATGCCGCTCGATCTGAAGCGCGATCAGGGCTTCGGCCATTTTTCGGGAAAGATTCTTTTTCCTATTTAGAAATAGATTTTTTGCCAGCTGCTGCGTAATGGTGCTGCCGCCTTCGACTACGCGTCCATAAGCGAAATTCTTGATCGCCGCTCTTAATATCCCCCCGAAGTCGAGACCATGATGAGAATAAAAATTAGGATCCTCGACCGCAATTATAGCCTTTGGAAGATATGGTGAAATATTTTCTAAGGCAACAACCGATCGATTCTCTTCGAGATGAAACCTGGCAAGGATCTTTTCGTCTGAAGAATAGAGGATCGTGCTCTCGCTCGGCGCATACGACCCAATAGCATCAATATTCGGCAGCTGGGTAACTACTTGAATTGCTACCCCAAGGATCCAGAACAAAAAAATAAGGGTAAGAATAAGGATTATTGTCCCAAAGCGCCCTTTTTTCTTCTTTGGCATATTTGTAAAATTATAACACATATGATATATTTTGGTCGGAGGCAATTATGGGAGCCAAAATATTAATTATCCATGGTCCAAATTTAGCCCAACTGGGTGAGCGCGAGATCGATGTTTACGGTAAGATCTCTCTTGCTGAAATTGATGCCGCGCTACTGGATCTTGCGAAAAAAGAGGATTTAGTGCTGGAGATCTTCCAGCTTAATGGCGAAGGCGAAATCGTTGATAAAATAGGTTCTTCTAGGAAAAATGGGTTCGCGGCCATCCTTATTAATCCCGGGGCCTATACTCATTATAGTATTGCTCTGCGGGATGCGATCGCCGGCGCGGGGATCCCAACGATCGAAGTTCATTTATCCAATATCTACGCTCGGGAAGAATTTAGGCACAAATCCGTTATTGCGCCGGTTGCGATCGGCCAGATCGCCGGGTTTGGCTTAAACAGCTATCTTTTAGGCCTGCGCGCAGCTTCCAATTTGATCAAGAAATGACGCCAGAACAAAACGTTGCTGTAAGAATTGTTAAAGAGATCCTTCATTCTATAAAATTAACCCCAGGTCAGAAGGAAAACGAAGTAGCGGATTGGATAAAAGTCGAACTAAAAAAACGCGGAGCAAAACCTGCTTTTAGTACGATCGTTGCATCCGGAAAAAGATCGCTTGATCCCCACGGTCATCCTACCAATAAATTTATTAAAAGCGGCGACCAGGTTGTAGTAGATTTTGGTGCCCACTACAAAGGATACAAGTCGGATGTTACTCGAACGTATTTAGTAGGCAATGCGACCGGCAAACAGAAAAGATTCTACAATATAGTAAAAAATGCCCAGCTAAAAGCGATCGCGGCGGTGAAAGAAGGGGTGCGCTGCTGCGATATAGACCTGATTGCGCGCAATTATATTAAAAAACTTTGCTATAATGACTGCCATATTTCGAATAAAAAATGTCCTGGCGATTGTTTTATTCATACTACCGGACATGGCGTTGGAAGACGGATCCATCAGGGGCCGAAAATATCTTTAAGAAATAAAAGAAAGCTCAAAGCTGGACAGGTTATCACCATTGAACCCGGGATATATATAAAGGGATGGGGCGGGATCCGGATCGAAGATATGGTCCTTGTTACTAAAACAGGCGGTAGGAATTTAACAGCATGAAAAACATTGTAATAATTGTTGCCGGAGGAAAAGGGAGTAGGATGGGCGGGCCAAAACAATTTATCCGCATAGCCGGCAAGCCGATGCTTGCCTGGACGCTAAAAGCCTTCCAAAATTCAAAATTAATTGATGGTATTATTCTTATCGTTTCAAAAGAACAGCTTGCCGAGGCAAAAAGGCTCAACAAAAAAAAACTAATTGCTATCGCACAAAGCGGAAAAGAAAGGCAAGATTCGGTCACGAATGGATTAAAATACGTTCCGGGATCTGCGGAAATTATTCTTATCCATGATGGCGCGCGGCCGGCGGTTTCGCAAAAGATCATAGCGGATTCTATTAACGAAGCAAAACGCACAGGCGCAGTGGTGGTTGCTGTGCCGGTCAAGGACACGATTAAAAGGGGTCAAAGGGTCGCAGGGTCACGGGGAAAAGAAAGCTGGATCGTAAATGAAACACTAGAAAGAGATTTACTTTGGAGCGTACAAACACCGCAAGTATTTAAGTCCGCAATAATTAAAGAGGCTTATGCCAAATTAAAGGAAAATGTGACCGATGACGGAATGGCAGTTGAAAAGATGGGAATTCAGGTTAAAATTGTACTAGGGGATTATGAAAACATAAAAGTCACTACCCCCGAAGATCTGGTTATCATGGGGTCTATCTTAAAAAAGAAAGGAAAATAATTTGAATATATTTGAACAGTTGCTAAGTAATTTTACATTTATCGTGATCGTAATTTCATGGTTCATAGCCCAAACAATAAAGGTATTGATCTGCTGGAAAAAAGAGGGAAAATTCAACTTTTGGCATTTTTTCGAAGCCGGCGGAATGCCGTCGGCTCACTCGGCTTCGGTAACGGCGTTAACGCTTGGAATTGGTTTAACGCAGGGCTGGAATACTCCGTTCTTTTCGATATCGGTCGTATTTGCTTTGATCGTTATGTATGACGCCGCTGGCGTTCGCCGGGCTGCGGGAAAACAGGCGCTAATATTAAATAAAATAGTTGACGATATATATGACAACGGAAAAAATAAAGTTGAGAAATTAAAAGAGATCCTGGGACATGATCCCATAGAAGTATTTGCCGGTGCAACACTGGCAACCTTGATCACCCTTGCTTCGTACTATTATGTCTACATTATTAGATAAATTAAAACTGCCGGAAGCACTGAAAGAATTATCGACCAAGCAGCTTGAACAGGTCGCGGATGAGATCCGAAAGCGCATAGTTGAAGTAACGTCTAAAACCGGAGGACACGTGGCTTCAAGTCTAGGCGCGGTTGAGATCGCCGTTTCACTGCATGCATTGTTCGAGAGCCCAAAAGATAAGATCCTCTGGGATGTTGGACATCAAGCTTATGCCCATAAAATACTGACCGGTAGACTGGATAAATTTGATACCCTTCGTCAATATGGAGGAATATCCGGATTCCCAAATGAAAATGAGAGCTCGCACGATATTTTTACGGTCGGACATGCCTCAACTTCCATCTCACAGGCACTAGGGCTTGCAAGAGCGCGCGACTTATCCGGAGAGAACTTTTCTGTTATTGCGATCATCGGCGATGCCTCGTTATCCGGCGGTTTGGCGTTTGAAGGCGTGAATAATGTCGATGGATTAAAAACTAATCTGATCGTCATTTTAAACGACAATGAAATGTCGATCTCAAAGAATGTCGGCGCTATTGCCAGTTATCTGACCCAGATCGCTACCAGTGATGCCTATAACGACCTAAGGGACCGGATCGAAAAACTGGTTAAAAGAATTCCGCGCGTTGGAACATCGTTATTTGAAGCTGCAAGAATATTAAAAGACAGAACCAAACATATCGCCATGAATTTTAAGGTTGATGTGATCTTTGAACAGCTTGGTTTCAAGTATTTCGGTCCGATTGACGGCCACAATATTCCGCTTATCATGAGCACGCTTCATCATGCCAAAGAAATCGAGGGACCGGTTTTGGTCCACGTAATAACAAAAAAAGGAAAAGGGTATAAGCCGGCAGAAATGGATCCTACCCGTTTTCATGGAACTGGGCCATTTGACATTGAAAGCGGCCAGGCCCTGTCGGATACCACAAAGCAAACCTATACGTCAGTTTTTGGAAAAACGATGGTCAAGCTCGGCGAGAAGGACGATAAAGTCGTGGCAATTACCGCAGCAATGATCGATGGGACCGGTTTTGATGAATTTGCATCCGCTTTTCCCAATAGATTTTTTGATGTTGGAATCGCCGAGGAACATGCGGTAACATCCGCCGGCGCGATGGCAAAAGGGGGCTATAAGCCGGTTGTGGCGATATATTCGACCTTTTTGCAAAGAGCATATGATGAAATAATCCATGATGTATGTCTTCAAAATCTTCCGGTTGTTTTTGCGATCGATCGAGCCGGGATCGTCGGAGAAGACGGCGCAACGCATAATGGGGTCTTTGATATCGCTTTTTTAAGGAATTTGCCTAACATGGTTGTTATGGCGCCCAAAGATGAAAACGAACTGCAGCATATGTTTTTTTCAGCAACAAAAATTCAACAGGCCTCGGCGATAAGATACCCCCGCGGCTCCAGCTCGCAAGTTGAAATAGATACGGAATTAAAAGAGCTTATGATTGGGAAAGGCGAGATCGTTTTTAACCCCCAACTCCGAGCGCCTATCTCCAAACTTTGTCTTATCTCCCTCGGCTCAATGGTTCTGCCGTCGATCGAAGCGGCAAAGATGCTTGAAAAAGAAAAGATTTCTGCAACTGTTATCAATGCTAGGTTTGTGAATCCATTAGATAAAGAATTAATATTAAAAGAAATTATAAATGTTGATCGGATCGTTACCGTTGAAGAGGGAGTCCTGGAAGGCGGATTTGGCTCTGCGATCCTGGAATTATTAAGCGACGAAGGGATAAATATTCCATTAATACGGATCGGCTTGCCCGGCAAGTTTATTGAACACGGAAAGCGGGAGTTCATTCTAAATAAATATGGTTTAGATGCGGAAGGCATTTACAATACAATCAAAAGCTTATGAAAACAGACATAGAAATAGCGCAAAGCGCAAAAATGAAACTGATCGTCGATATCGCTAAGAAAGCAGGAATAGATTTTAGCGATATTGAGCTTCATGGATGCTATAAAGCAAAAATAAGTTTAGAGGCTCTAAATCGAAATTATAAGCGGAAAGCAGGAAAGTTGATCCTTGTAACAACCACAACTCCAACCCCTCAAGGTGAAGGAAAAACGACGATAACGATCGGTTTGACGCAAGCTCTGCAGAAGATCGGTAAAAAAGCGATCGCCTGCATAAGGGAGCCGTCGCTCGGTCCGGTAATGGGAGTTAAGGGTGGGGCCGCTGGTGGCGGATATTCTCAAGTTTTACCGATGGAAGATATCAACCTGCATTTAACGGGCGACATGCATATCATCACTTCGGCCCATAATTTATTATCGGCTATGCTTTATAACCATATTTATCATGGGAACGAGCTGGATATTGATGAGAATAGAATCGTATGGAAGCGAACCATGGATATGAATGACCGGGCATTGCGGGGAATGTTTGATATTACCGCCTCTTCTGAAGTTATGGCGATCATGTGCCTGTCAAAAACATTAACGGATATGAAAGAAAGATTAAGCCGAATAATTGTCGCATACAATAAAAAAGGAGAACCGATCCGGGCATTCGATCTTAAAGCCCAGGGAGCAATGGCACTTTTAATGTATGATTCTCTCAAGCCGAATTTAGTCCAGACCCTTGAAGGGGGGCCGGCTTTTGTGCATGGCGGCCCATTTGCAAATATTGCGCATGGATGCAATTCGATCGTCTCAACTCAACTAGCGCTGAATCTTTCAGACTATGTGGTGACCGAGGCCGGCTTTGCGACAGATCTTGGCGCAGAAAAATTCTTCGATATTAAATGCAGAGTTGGTAATTTTACCCCATCAGCTGTTGTGCTTGTGGTAACCAAGCAGGCTTTCGATATAAATGGGATAGAAAATATTGAAAAACATGTTGAAAATATTAAACTATTTGGAGTTCCGTTGGTTATCGCGATAAATAAAAAATCAAAAGATACGCTTGAAGAGATTAAGAAGTTAGGAGATAGGTGTTTGGAGTTGGGAGTGCCAGTGGTAGTTTCTGATGTCTGGGCAAAGGGAGGGCAGGGAGGCATTGATATGGCAAAAGAAGTAATTAATGCTGTCGGACAAAGATCTAATTTTAAATTTTTATATGATCAGCAAGATCCGATCAAACAGAAGATCGAAAAGATCGCGACTAAAATTTATGGGGCAGACGGCGTTGATTTTACGGAAATTGCTTTAGAAAACATTGAACAATTAAACAAAATTGGGATGGCGGAAACACCCATTTGTATAGCTAAAACACAAAGCTCATTAAGCGATAATCCTAAATTGTCAGGCCGGCCAAAAGGATTTAGGATCACAGTAAGAGAATTAAAACCCTCTGCGGGGGCAGGCTTCATCGTGGCTTTCACTGGGAATATCATGACAATGCCCGGCCTTCCAAGGCACCCGGCAGCTGAAAATATGGATATAACAGAAGACGGAAAGATCACCGGATTATTCTAAAAAATTCTCCAAATTTACTCTATTGACACCCTCTTTTAATATCGATAAACTTTATCTGAACTATAATTAAATATTGACGTAAATTTAAAAATAATGCAATTTTCCGTAATGGCAATGCAGTGGTGTATTTATAAGTATAAAGCAGCATATTATTAATGCGATATAAAAAAAATAAAATATTTAAAATATTATTTTCAACCTTATTGTTTTGTATGTTCACTTCTTTTTTCTCTACTTCATTCTCGGATACAAACGATGCGGACGATCCTTCACGGACAGCGCTTGGCGCGCGAGCTGTTGGGCTTGGAAATGCCTATGTCGGATATGCCGATGATGTCCTAAGTATTTTTAATAATCCAGCCGGGTTATCATTTGTCAATAATCTTCAGCTCACATCTCTCTCGGGTAAATTTCTCGGCGAATTTAACTATTTAAATTTAGGCGCTGCCACTCCCACAAAATATGGCGGCGTCGGACTTGGCTATGTTGGCAGCGGGATCAGTTTCACTATTCCGCAGGGAAATGTTGAGCTGCCGGATGGAAGGATCGTACCTTCAACATCGGAATCTGTTACTTATGATCAGAGCAGCCAGGTCTTTATGCTCTCTTGGGGAAATGAAATACCTTCCCCAATAAAAAAACTATCTATCGGTGCGACTTTAAAAGTTTTTTCATATCGATTGTCCGGTCCGGGGATCACGAACGGAACGGCTTCTGGAAATGAAGTAGATCTTGGAATGAAATATGATCCCGACGCACCTTATAGCGCGGGTGTTTTTCTTACCGATGCGCTTCCGGTTAACCTTGGCGGAAAGATCACATGGGGCAATGGGACCATTGAAAAATTCCCGGCTATTGCAAAAGTTGGCGGAAGCCTAAATATCCTTGGTAAGAAAGGGGTAAAACACGTTGGAGAGCACGAATTAAACTTAAACCTGGATGGGGAATTCTACGTTACAAAACCAAATATGCCGCTTCTTTTTCATACCGGCGTCGAGTGGTCGCCATTCGAACTGATCGAGATAAGGGGCGGGATCGACCAGACACTTATCACTGAAAATAACCAGTTAACGGCCGCGAACAACCTTACCGCTGGAATAGGGCTATATTTTAATGATTTTCGCTTTGATTATGCGTTCCATCAATATAACCAAGTATCCAGCAATGATACCCATTATTTATCCATTAGTTACGGAGTAGGGAAGTTAGCTCCCCCGGAAAAAAAGAAAAAAATATTGGTGCCGATCGGAGGAAGCCATATCTTTTACGACAGCGAGATAACAATTTCAAATAAAATTAGCAGCAATGATATTAAAAAGGTCTTAATAAACGGGATAAGTTATCCGATCGAGAATAGTTATTATCAAGCCACCCTTCCTCTTGAATATGGGAGGAATGTATTTAAATTGCAGGGGTTTGACAGCAGAAATAATCTCATTACGGCAGAAGAGATCGCGTACGTCAGGCTTAAAAGTTTTAGTGATATTCCGCAAAATTATTGGGCAAAAAGAGATATTGAGTACCTGGCAACCCTTGGGATCTTAAAAGGATTCGGTGACGGGACATTTCGTCCGGATGAAAAGATCAACCGGTTTAACATTATGAGAGAGCTTGTTGACCTCTATGGATACACATCGAATGAATCGGAGCTGCTTCCTTTTGTAGATGTTACTCCTAGCAGCGTGGAATGTTATCCTTATGTACTTTCTGCGTATAATGCCGGAGTTGTAAAAGGATATCCCGATAATACGGTCAGGCCATATCGCCTCGCGAGCAGGATCGAAGGGTTGATCATGTCGGTAAGGGCCGCCACGATCGGCCTTTCAAAGGTCGATGAGCGGCCTTTCCAGGATATTGCCGCCAGACATTGGGGAATAAAGGAAGTTATGTCGGCAAAACAAAATGATCTTCTCTCCTTTGCCCTTGAAAACTTCTATCCGGCAGATACGATCACGCGCGCAGAGATATCCTCAATTATTGCCCGCCTTAAGCTCGTAAAGGACAAGATCAGCGAGATGACAGGGGAAATGCTATAATTAATGCATGTTCAACAAGGCAAAAATTGAAAAAGCCGTCAAAGAGATCCTTTCTGCTATCGGAGAAGATGTAACCCGTCCCGGTATCAAGGAAACTCCAAAACGCGTTGCGGAAATGTATGCGGAAATATTTTCCGGACTGCACGAAAACCCTGCGGACCATTTAACAACTTTCAAACAGGGAAGCCACGAAGAAATGGTCACAGTAAAGGATATCTCCTTTTATTCCGTATGCGAGCATCATTTGGTCCCATTTTTTGGCAAGGCACATGTTGTCTATATTCCTAAAAAGGGGAAGGTAACAGGGCTGTCAAAACTAGTTAGGGTTGTTGAAGGCTATGCAAAGAGGCCGCAAGTTCAAGAAAACCTTGTCAGCCAGATCGCGGATACGTTAATGGAAAAACTTGATCCGCACGGGGTTATGGTCGTAATTGAAGCCGAGCATCTTTGTATGTCAATGAGAGGGGTGAAAAAACCCGGCACAATGACGATCACATCTGCTGTAAGAGGCGTTTTTCAAAGAAATGCCAAAACTAGAGCCGAGGCACTCTCTTTAATTAAAGGTTAACCCGGTAATTTCCCGTTCATGAAATTTTCCAGCAATAATGCCGTAGATGGGTTTAATCCAGTCTCATCCAGCACCTTTGAAGAGTGAAATCCAAGCATTCTATTGCGCAGATCTACTCCAAGCACTTTTCCAAGTTGAACACCCTCCTGGTCAAAGCTATTTATCCCCCAAATAAAACCTTTTGCGGCCGCGCGATGTTCGGTCCAGGCCAATAGTAAGCCGGCTGTAAATGGGGTTAATTCTTGCAGCATCAGCGTAGAAGATGGCCGGTTGCCGGGAAAGTTTTTTGGTCCATATGGATCTTTCTTACCGAAAGCCAACGCATCCGGCTGAGCAAACAAGTTCGTCATTAATTCCTCATGATGGGTAACTTCCGTAGGTGATGATTCTCCCAATGGATACTGTGAATCTACAAAACCGATAAAATCGCAGGGGATGATCTGCGTTCCTTGATGGATCAATTGATAAAATGAATGCTGGCCGTTCGTTCCTGCTTCTCCGAAAACAATTTCACCGGTATCAAAGTTTACCGGAACTCCGCTTATGTCGACCAGTTTCCCATTGCTTTCCATTTCAACTTGCTGAGTATGCGCCGGCAATTTTGCCAGGCCCTGGGAATAGGGGAGGAGCGCCCGCATTTTCAATCCAAGAAAGGTAATATTCCAAATATCAAGGAGCGCGGATATTATAGGGATATTTCTTTCGATCGGCGCATTCAAGAAATGCTGGTCCATCCAATGCGCCCCTTCAAGGATCTTTTTGAAGTTATCAAAACCCAAATAAAGTGATAGCGGCACAGCTCCGACAGCCGAGGTTGCGCTATATCTGCCGCCAACCCAATCCCAAAAACCGAACATATTTTCAGGGTCTATGCCGAAGGCTTCAACTTTTTCTTTCGCCGTGGAAACGGCAATAAAATGCTTTTTAATAATTTCGGGGCTAGCGCCAAGTGATTTGATCATCCATTTTTTAGCAGCAATTGCGTTCTTCAGAGTTTCTGCCGTAGTAAAAGTTTTGGAAACAATTATAACCAAAGTTTCAGCCGGATCCAGCCCTGCGGTCTTTTTGGCAAAATCGGTCCCATCGACATTTGCTACAAAAACCAATTTCATCCCTTTCTGGGCATAAGGGGCGCAAGCCTCCGCTAAATATTCCGGGCCAAGATATGAACCGCCGATCCCGATCGATACGATATTTTTAAACTTACCGGCTACCTTTTTGGAAAATGCTTCAATTTTATTAAGGACAGCAGAAACTTCCGGCCGCATATTATCCAGATCACGCAGGGCGACATGCAGGACGGCACGGCCTTCGGTGACGTTTATTTTCTTCCCGGCGAACATTTCAGCCACCTTGTCTTTTAGCCCGGCTTCTCCGGCAAGTTTGAATAGCATATTCATCACCTGGGGATCTACCAGCTGTCTGGAGAAATCCAAGTAAACATGTTCGCTTATAACAGAGAAAGCCGTTGTCCTATTATTATCCGCAAAAAGCGATAAAAGGCTTCGCTGCACTTTTGCAGCTGTTTTCAAAGCGGCGTATGATCCCAATTTATCAATGCTCATTTGTGCAAGTCCTCCGCAATTATATTTTTTATTTCGCTTATTAAGCGCTCTAAATGCTCTGCTCCTAAAAAGCTTTCCGCATAGATCTTATATTTTGGCTCCGTTCCCGAGGGTCTTACCGCCGCCCAGCCATTTTCCGTTGATATTTTTATTCCACCGATCTTAGCATTATTTCCCGGAGCGTGATTGATCTTTGACTTAATTCTTTCCCCTGCAAGTTCGCCGGCTTTGATCTGTTCGGGAAGAAGTCTCGAGATCTTTTCAGCTTCTTTAAGAGTAGTATCGACATCTATCCTTTTATATATCGGCGCTCCAAACTTTTGGGTCAGGTCCAAATAATGTTTTCCCGGGTCTTTCCCTGTTACGGCTGTGATCTCAGCCGCCAGGAGATCCATAATGATCCCGTCTTTGTCGGTCGTCCAAACGGTTCCGTCTTTGCGCAGGAATGACGCACCGGCACTCTCTTCACCGGCAAAACCGAATTCGCCGGAAAGAAGGCCATCCACAAACCATTTAAAGCCCACCGGCACTTCATAGATCTCCCTGCCAAGGCTTTTTGCGACCCGATCGATCATGCTGCTGCTGACCAGCGTTTTTCCAACTTTAGAATCTTTTCTCCAAGCAGTGCGGTTTTGGAAAAGATACCAAATAGAAACGGCCAGGAAGTGATTTGGATTCATCAACCCAACAGTGGGGGTGACGATCCCATGCCGGTCAAAATCGGGGTCGTTCCCAAAAGCGATATCATACTTATCTTTTAATGCGACAAGGCTTGCCATTGCCCAGGGAGAGGAGCAATCCATCCGGATCTTGCCATCAAGATCGACCGTCATAAAACAGAAAGTCTCATCAACTTTTTTATTAACGATCTCTATGTTTAGTTTATATTTATCAACAATTGGCTGCCAGAATGCAACGCCGGCGCCGCCTAAAGGATCAGCACCGATCTTTATTCCGGAATTTCTGATCGCTTCAATATCAATAATATTTGCCAGATCATCCACGTATGGCGTAATATAATCATGAAGGTGGGCTGCTCGCCCTTTTAAAGCCTCTGTATAGGCTATTCTTTTTACGTCTTTATTTTTGTTCAACAGGATCTGATTTGCTCGTTCTTCGATCGATTTAGTAATAACCGTATCGGCCGGTCCGCCGGTCGGAGGATTATATTTTATCCCTCCATCTTGCGGTGGATTATGCGAGGGCGTGATTATTACGCCATCCGCAAGACCATTTTTTCTTCCGCGATTATAAGTAAGAATGGCATGTGAGATAACCGGAGTGGGGGTATAGCCATTATTTTCCTGAATAAAGATCTCGATCCCATTTGCGGCAAAAACCTCAATTGCGGTTTTTAATGCTGGTTCGGATAACGCATGGGTATCTTTGCCCAGATATAGCGGGCCGTTTATATTGCTGGTCTTGCGAAACTCGCAAATAGCTTGGGTTATAGCCAGGATATGCGGTTCATTAAAACTGTTTTTATAGGAAGAGCCTCTGTGTCCGGATGTCCCAAAAGATACTTTTTGATTCATATCGTTAGGATCTATCTTCGCTGAATAATACAGATCAACCAGCTTTGAAATATCAACCAATATTGATGCTGGGGGCAATTTGCCGGGGATAGCTTTTTCAGTCACGGTATTTATCCTTTCGAAATAATTATACATTTATTTAACCGCTTCGGCTATAATTAAACCATGCTCATAAATTTTGCGGGGATTCAGGTAGATAACGTAACGCTAGAAGAAGCGGAAGAAAAAGCTGAAGCCTTTATAATATCTCGAAAGCCTCATATTATCGTTACTCCAAACCCGGAAATAATCGTGACCTCGCAGGAGGATCACGAGTTAAGAGATATAGTAAATTCAGCTGACCTTAGGGTCCCGGACGGCATAAGCATGGTGGTTGTCTCGAAAATACTTGGCAAACCTTTAAAAGAGCGGGTATCGGGGATCGACCTCATGTTGAAGCTGATCGAGATAAGCGCAATAAGGGGCTATAAAATATTCCTTTACGGAGGGTCAGAGGGAGTAGCAAAGAAAGCCGCATTAAATTTAAAAGCGAAATATCCTGCTTTAATTATTGTAGGAATAGAAAACGGATTTGCTAGTGATGATTCAAAAGTTATAGAAAAGATAAAAAAAGCGAAGCCGGATATTTTGTTCGTTGGTCTTGGGGCAGGCAAACAGGAGCGGTGGCTTAATCGTCACCTAAAGGAATTGGATGTTCCGGTCGGAATGGTCATCGGAGGAAGTATGGATGTAATATCCGGGCTAAAAAAGAGAGCTCCGGTCTGGATGCAAAAGATGAAGATCGAATGGCTGTATCGATTAGTTACCGAACCTAGCCGTTGGAAAAGACAGCTTGCGCTACCTAAATTTTTATATTTGACCCTTTTTAAAAATGTGATAAAATCAAAACTATGAACCAACCATTATTAGAAATAGATCTGCCAGGAATAAAGCTTTTTAAAAAAGGGAAAGTTCGCAATGTATTTGACCTTGGAGATTCCCTGCTAATCGTAGCCAGCGACCGTATCTCAGCTTTTGATTCAGTTATGCCCAACGGGATACCGGATAAAGGCGCAATTTTGACTCAAATCTCTCTCTTTTGGTTTGATTTTACAAAAGACCTTATTAAGAACCATATAATCGAATCGGATGCCGAAAAATATCCAAAAGAACTTCAGCCGTATAAAGCTATCCTGGCCAAAAGATCGGTTATCGGCAAAAAGGCTAAGCTTATCCCGGTTGAATGCGTAGTAAGAGGTTATCTCTCCGGCTCAGGGTGGAAAGAGTACCAAAAATCCCGTTCGATCTGCGGAGTTAAACTCCCCGAAGGATTGAAGGAATCCGATAAGCTCCCGGAACCTATTTTTACTCCGACGACAAAAGCCGACGAAGGACATGACCTTAATATCACTGAAAAAGAGGTCATTGATATGGTTGGAGCGGAAACCGCCCGGATCATCAAAGAAAAAACAATCAAGGCTTATAAAGCTTGTGCCGATTATGCCCTTACCAAAGGGATCATTATTGCCGATACTAAGTTTGAATACGGGTTTGTCGGAGATGAGATCATCATTATCGATGAAATGTTGACCCCTGATTCTTCCCGTTTCTGGCCAAAAGCGCTGTATAAGCCGGGCGGCGCACAACCCAGCTATGATAAGCAATTTTTAAGGGATTATTTAGAATCGATCAAATGGAATAAAGAGCCGCCGGCGCCGCTGCTTCCGCTTGAGGTTGCTAATAAAACACGAGAAATATACCTGGAAGCCTACAAAAGACTGACCGATAAAAATATGTTATAATTTTGTCTTAATGGCAAGACGAAAGACAAAAGAGATCAAGATCGGCAAAGTAAAAATAGGTGGAAATAATCCCATTGCCGTCCAGTCGATGACCAAAACTAAAACCTCCGATATCGACGCTACCGTAGCACAAATCCATGCACTTGAAAAAGCCGGCTGCCAGATAATTCGCTGCGCCGTCCCCGACAAAGAATCGGCGCTGGCGCTTAAAGAGATCAAAAAACAGATCAATATTCCGCTTGTTGCCGACATTCATTTTAACCATGAATACGCAATTATCGCGGCTGATTCTGGCGTCGACAAATTACGGATCAATCCCGGCAATATCGGCGATATAAATAAGATCAAAGCCGTTGTTGCCGCAGCAAAAGCGAACAAGATCCCGATAAGGGTCGGCGTAAATTCCGGATCACTTGAGAAAGATCTTAAAACAAAAAGAGGCCATATCCCTCCGGAGGCTCTGGTTAAAAGCGCGCTAAAGAACGTAAAAATACTGGAAAGTTTAAAGTTTAACAACATCGTCGTTGCGGTCAAAGCCTCCTCGGTTTTAACAACGATCAAAGCCTATGAACTATTGTCAAAAAAAGTAACTTACCCGCTGCATGTCGGGATCACCGAATCCGGGATCTCCAAAGTTGGAACAATTAGATCTTCCGTCGGGATCGGCGCTTTATTGTTAAAAGGGATCGGCGATACGATCCGGGTTTCTTTGACCGGCGATCCGATCGAAGAAGTGCGCGCCGGTTATGAGATCCTTAAATCGGTCGGTTTGAACAATCGGGGACTAACAATTATCTCTTGCCCAACTTGCGGAAGAACAACAGTCGATGTTGAAAAAATTGCCGAAGAAATTTATGAGAAGACCAAAGAAATAACCAAGCCGCTAACGGTTGCGATCATGGGGTGCGAAGTTAACGGGCCGGGCGAAGCGGCTGAAGCCGATCTTGGATTGGCTGCCGGGCGCGGGGTAGGGCTCATTTTCAAAAAAGGTAAGATCGTAAAAAAAGTCGATGAAAGCGAAATGGTCAAATCGCTACTTGAAGAGATCGCCTCTTTAACGATAAAATAGATCAGTAACATAGAACTGGAGGAATATTGATGATCGATAGATACACGATGCCTAAAATGAGAGAGCTTTGGTCGGAAGAAAATAAATACCGAAAATGGATGGAAGTCGAAATGGCCGCCTGTGAAGCTTGGGCAAGCCTCGGGAAGATCCCTAAAGATGCTCTCGCCAAGATCAAACGTAAAGCGACCTTTTCGATCGAAAGAATTAACGAGATCGAAAAAGAAACGGCGCATGATCTTATTGCTTTCTTAACTTCAGTTGCGGAAAATGTAGGGCCTGAATCCCGGTTCATTCACATTGGGTTGACCTCCTATGACGTTGAAGATACGGCAAGGTCCATCCAGATGCGCGATGCAGCCGATTTGATCATGAAAGATATCGAAGGCCTTATTAAGATCCTAAAAAGACGCGCAAAAGAAGAAAAATATACGTTAATGATGGGAAGGACGCACGGCGTCCATGCCGAACCGATAACTTTCGGATTAAAAATGCTGGTTTGGATCTCAGAAATGGAAAGAAACCATGAAAGAATGAAAAGAGCAAAAGAAGTCGTTTCTTACGGAAAAGTATCCGGTGCGGTCGGCACTTATGCAGAAGTCGATCCACGCGTTGAAGAGTATGTATGTAAAAAACTCAAATTAAAACCATCTCCCGCATCTACGCAAATTTTACAAAGGGATCGCCACGCTGAATTTTTGACTTCTATCGCGATCACGGCCGCTTCACTTGAAAAGATGGGGACCGAGATAAGAAATCTTCAGCGGACGGAAGTTTGGGAAGTGGAAGAACCGTTTGGCAAAGGCCAAAAAGGGTCTTCTGCTATGCCGCATAAGAAAAATCCGATCGTAAGCGAAAGGGTTTCCGGCTTAGCCAGGGTTATTCGCGGCAATGCGCTTGCCGGGCTTGAAGATGTCGCGCTTTGGCATGAAAGAGATATTACCCATTCATCCGTTGAAAGAATTATCCTCCCTGATTCATGCCTATTGATCGATTATATGCTTCAGATCTTTTCAAAGGTTATGGATGGTCTGGTCATATTTCCGCAGAATATGCGAAAAAACATTGAAAAGAACGGCGGTTTAATTTTCTCCCAAAAGCTTCTCCTGGCATTGACCGAACAAGGTTTGACCAGGGAAGAATCGTATAAAGTCGTCCAAACCGCTGCCATGAAATCAAGAGCGACCGGAAAACTCTTTAAAGAGCTGGTACTGGAAGACAAAGATGCTCTGCGCCATCTTAAAAAGGAAGAGATCGAAAAGATCTTTGATACGCGAAGCTATTTAAAGCATGTCGACACCGCTTTCGGGAGGTTTGGACTATAATGGCAAAGGTTAAAGTTTATGTAACGGCAAAAAAAGGGGTCCTTGACCCGCAGGGTAAGATCGTCGAGCAAGCCCTTCATTCGCTGGGCTATAAGAATCTTTCGAACGTAAAGATCGGCAAATACATAGAACTCGAAATTAAAGGATCAAAGGGACAAGGGGTCGATGGACAAGTAAACGAGATGTGCAAAAAACTTCTAGCAAACCCCGTTATTGAAGACTATCGCTTTGAGGTAGCTGAATAAATGCGATTTGGCGTTGTAGTTTTCCCCGGATCAAATTGCGATCATGATTGTTTTGATGCCGTCCATGATGTTTTAAAACAGCCGGTGGAATTTATCTGGCATGGAGAAACAAAACTAGATCGTTTTGACTGCATTATTCTTCCCGGCGGGTTTTCTTACGGAGATTATCTTCGCACCGGCGCAATTGCCCGTTTTTCGCCGGTCATGGAAAAAATTAAATTATTTGCGGGTAGGGGAGGTCTTTTAATTGGGATCTGCAACGGTTTCCAAATATTGACCGAAGCCGGCCTGCTCCCAGGCGCTTTGCATAAGAACAAGAATTTAAGCTTCATATGCAAGCACGTTAACTTAAAAGTTGAGAATATTGCAACTCCTTTTACGAATAAGTACAAAAAATCTCAAATTGTTAATATTCCAATTGCGCATGGTGAAGGAAATTACACCTGCGATGCTGACACGCTAAAAGACCTAAAAAAGAATAAACAGATCGTTTTTACCTATTATGGAGAGAATCCAAACGGTTCAGCGGCTAATATCGCCGGTATTTGTAATAAGAAGCGCAACGTATTGGGAATGATGCCGCATCCGGAACGGGCTTCTGAAGCGATCCTGGGCTCCGAAGACGGCTTTCCTCTGTTTAAGTCGATCCTGCATTCATTTTCTAAGTAAGCATCACAAACTCCTCACGAAAAATCAACTGAAATTCTTTAATTTAATTTTCGATTATAAGTTATATGCAAATGTCTACAAGCGGATCAGTTGCTTTTTATCCTCATAAAATAGCCGCCTTTTATAGAGGCCGACTGTTATTGCTCCCACGAACCGATAAACAAGAAATAATTCAGTATAGAATGAATGGTCCGCATCGAAACGGTGGAACAAGAATAAGCTTGTCTTGCCAGCTGCCGGGCGAAATTATCCTGTATCCGGATTATAAAGCGCCTGCCGCGAATTTACCTCTGGATCAGATCACTTTTGAAGATGCTCTGGCGTGGTTTGCATCTCAGCAGATGGCAACCC
>JBAYJF010000010.1:0-24220 GCA_041665245.1 Candidatus Margulisiibacteriota bacterium
CGACCGCAATATTCCATATCCAAGCTCGCAATAGATCGTTCCGCCAAAACCCTCGCCTTCAACGCCATAAAAAACTGCTCCCCCTACTTTTCCTGTTTGCCTCCCAGAAGTTAAGACCGGATAATTAAGCCCTGCACCGATATAGCTTTCGGCGGGTGTGATCCAGCCTGGAGGATAATTTATGATTATGTCAAAACCGACCGGAGCGTATCTGAACCCGCTTTTATTTTGAAGCAGTCCCGCGGTTATTCTGGATGACACGACCGCCGGACCGACAATGAACTTAAATGGCGCTCTAATCTCCCCAAGAACACCGGTAATTCCACTATAATATCCATAATCCAGTCCGATCTCTATTTTAAACTTACTCGCCTTTAATTTATTCTCCCATGCCTTGGTTATTGTGTCCTCTGCTTCGGTTGGAATATACGCTTCCGCAGAAGGGACCTCACTGGTAGGCGCTTCAATAAATCTTTTAGTTATTATTAACGGGGGGATACTTTCTAGCAATGCACTTTGGGTCCGCTTATATCCTTTTATCAGCTCTTCGATCCTCTCTTTTTCCCGACTTGATTTAATTTTTGGCAGCTTCGCATTCAATTTTGTAATTTCATTCTTTATTTTTGCGGATTTCTCCTCAATAGAAAGAGGCTTACTTGCCTTTTTGGTCTGATATAATTGATCCTTTATTTTATTTATTCTTGATCTATCAATATTTATTTTTTCTTTGATAGTATTTCTTAAAGCGCTGTTTTTCGTTTTTGACAACTTATTCTGGAGCCGATTGACCTCTTTTTGATAATAATTTAGCTGTTTTTTTGAATATCTTATCTGCTGTGGTGACATCTGGGCAAAAGTAAAGCCTGTGATACAAAATAAAAATAATATTATTGACAGGGAAAAACGGCTTTTCATCTCAAAAGAAGCGTATCAAATTAATAGGAATAGTCAAGCAAGCCCGTTATTCTCTTGCTGTTTTTTCTACAAGCAGCAGAGAGGGCTTCATCTCAACTTCTCCTTCGGTTATCTTATAGACGTCCTTGTCGATCTTGCCAAGTTCTTTGTAGGCCTGATTGTATTGATTGACGGTCGTATCGAGGCTTCCCCCGACCTTTTGCATATAAGTTTCATAAGCTTGAAGGTGGCGCCCAAGATCCGCGATCCTGGAAATAATTGTTTTAATATTCTCTTCCATTTTAATCGCCTTTAGCCCCAACAGCACCGTTTCAAGATATGCAAAAAAAGAGGTTGGAGAAACAATGATCACATGCTTCTTATAGGCATATTCGATCAGATCCTGAGAAGATATTTCAATGGCTCCCACTTTATGGACTAAAAGATCGTAATATACTCCTTCGGCTGGGATGAACATTATTGCAAATTCGGTCGTATCTTCCGTTGGTCTGATATATTTTGATGTCTCATCGATCCTGTTTTTTAGGTCGATCTTAAATTCCTTTTCAAATATAGTTTTTTTAGCCGTATCATGCTCCTCAACGATCTTATTATATTTTTCCAGTGAAAATTTCGCATCGACCGGAATGATCCGGTCTTTATAGAAGATGACAAAATCGACCAGGTCGCCGTTCTTGAATTTGTATTGGGATTGATATTGATTCGGCTGTAAGACATTTGAGAGCAGATTTTCAAGGATCGTTTCTCCAAGGATCCCGCGATGTTTCGGATTTTTCAATACATTTTCCAAACTTTGCAGTTGTTTTGAAAAATCGAGGACCTGTTTGTTCGTTTCATCAAGCTTTACTAATTTTTCCGTAACATCCTTAATGATCGTTGAACTATGTTGGAATTGTTTCTGAATAACGGAAGAAGTATCGGTCATCCCCTTCATTAACTGGTCGCTGATCTTAGAAAAATTACCTTGTATCTCCTGGCGATTCTTTGTCGAGCTTTCCGCGACCTCTTTTCTTAGGTTCTCAATGATCTCTAAGAAAAGTTTTTGCGAACTATCGTCTTTTGGGGTTTGGACCTGTTTTAGGACTGAAGTAAGGTAGAAAGCGCCTCCAGCCAAAAGAAGCAAAACTAACACCAACATAATAATTAGAAATATTTCCATAAATCCCTCCGAGGTTGATAATTATATCATTGAACTAGGACAAATTTCTCGGTAAGCACAATAACCGCATTTTATAGCATTTGGATCGGCCCTAAAATCCCCGGCCCTGACCCCTGTGCTCACTTTCAATGCTTTATTCCAGACCTTAGTTACATCATCCAAGGTCTTTACGGTCGATCCTATAAGATCGCTGTCAATAAAATGCAATTGAAGCCGCTCCGGCAGCTTACCAAACATTTTTTTCCAGGCAAGCGCATAGATCGCCAGTTGCACGCTCTCTTTTGCTTTCTTATCCGCTTTTTCCTGCGAATTAACTTCCGTCGACTTAAAATCAACGATGATCACTTTCCCATCTTTCCCATCTTTCCCATCTTTCCCTTCTTTTCCTTTCTTATCCCTACTCTTCCCTTCTAATCCCTCTTCGAGAACCAGGTCCCATCTTCCCTTGATCTGGATCAGATCCTCAACAAATTTAAATTCTTTTTCAACATATTTTACCCGCGTTTTCGATTTTTTCTGTTCGGAATAAAACCTTTTCAATGATAATTTTCCGGCTTTTAGGCGGGATTCCTCGTGGCTTCTGGAGATGAATCCTTCCGAACTCCAATTATTTAGAAAAGTTTCTAGCAGTTCTTTCTCTAAGAATTTATGCCCGTTCATTTTAGCCAAAAAATAGGCTTGGACCGCTTTATGGATGGCCGATCCGTACATTATTGTATGATTCGGCAAAAGCGGGATCTTTAATATATGCGCGTACTTATATTTCAAAGGACAGGTCAAATAATCATCGATCGGATAGTATGAAAGGTTTAGCACCTCTTTTTCACTGATCTTTTTAATCGGAAAAATCGTGGCATCTGGCATAGCAAACATCTCGATCTGATCTAACGCGCTTGTTTTCTTAACGGCCGCCGCACTTTTGGGCAGATCAAGCGCTTCAAGCACAAATTGAGAAACCTTCCGCTCCCTTTTCCCGCCGTAATCAACGGCTGAAGTTAAATACAGTTCGTTCTTTGACCTCGTCATACCGACATAGAATAATCTTCTCTCTTCCTGCAAATGCGCATCTTCGGTTGGAATATTCTCTTTGATCAATTCAAAAGGTATTCCGATCGCCTCCCTTCTCTCGCGGCACGGGAATTTATCTGCTACAAGGGAAACCATAAAGACGACCGGAAATTCAAGCCCTTTTGCTTTATGGATCGTTAAGATGCTGACCGCATCCGTATCAATATCGGGGCTGGAGCTCTCCGGATCTTCGCCGGCATCCTTTAAAAGATTAAGATATTTAATGAATTCGCTTACTTTGTCAATTTCGGCAATTTCCTTAAAACCGCGGACTTTTTCAAAAAATGCCGCAAGATTGCTGATCTTCTTATCGTTTTCCACTGATTGATGGGAAGTGAGCCCCATAAGATAGCCCGATCTCTTTAAAAACTGATAAAGCAATTCCCCCGTTGAATGCAAGCTTGCAAAATCAAGATAATATTTTATGTCCGCCATGATATTTTGGACCTTTTTATATGATCCTTCATCAATATCGCCTAAAACAGCAAATTCGGAATCGGGCTGTTTCGCCTCTTCAAGATGCGAAAAGACATAATGCAAAGTATAATTTCTGCGGCCGGAAAAAGTGTTTATCTTTTGCATATCAAGCGGAGACAAGTTATAGATCTCGGAACTTGCAAGATAATAAAGTGAAGCATTATCCGCCAGGTCCCCGACCGAGCGCAGAAAGGCCAGCATCAATTTTATCTCCGGCAGAACATAGAGCCCGCCCCCGCCGGAATAAAAATACGGTATCCCCTCAATGTTAAGCGCTTTTAAGAACGGGTCCGCACTCGAATTCGCGCGCACCAGGATCGCAAAATCTTTATAAGAAGATTTGCCTTTTTCTTTTTTTTCTTTGATCAATTTTGCCACGGCATCCGCTTCGGAGGACACATTGTCGTAATGCAGGTGCTGAACATTTTTTGCCTGTTCTTTGTTTTGCGAGATCAATCTTTTATTGATCCCGCTTTTTACTTCCAGCCTTTGCGGATTATTATGCTGGATGAGCCGATAGGAGGTATCCAATATCAATTGCGTCGAACGATAATTATTTACCAGGACGATCTTTTTGCAATTTTTATAATATTTTTCAAAATTCAGGATATTGGTGATCGCAGCCCCGCGGAATTTGTAGATGCTCTGGTCGTCATCGCCAACCACTGCGATATTTTTATTTTTTCTGGTGAGCAATTTGAGCAATTCAAATTGGGCATAATTCGTATCCTGAAATTCATCCACCAAAATAAATTTGTATTTTTCTTGAACTCTTTTGAGGATCGCTTTATGTTTCCTGAATAATTCCAGAACAAGATTCACTTGATCGCCAAAATCAATGAAGCCCTTTTCCGCTTTTAGCTCCTGATATTTTTTATAGATCAAAGCGATCTCTAAATGTTTAGCCATCTCCTCCCTACTATTCCCTCCTACTCCGTTCTCGTCCTTCCTGATCCCTCGTTTCTTCGCCCACTCCACATATTCCTCCGGCGTAATATCTTCGTCCTTCGCGCGCGAGATAGCACCGATCAGCGCTTCGATATGCCGGATAGGATCGCTTAGAGACTTAAAATATTTTAGCGGGAATTGACTTATGTGCTCGCGAAAAAAAACCATCTGGTCGGCATGGGAAAGAACTCTATAATCCGGGCGCATCCCAAGATCAATGGCATAGTCCCTTAGGATCCTGTCGCCAAAAGAGTGGAAAGTAGAAATAACCGCATCAACATAGCCATATGGGACCAGGATATCAACCCTGGCTTCCATTTCATTCGCCGCTTTATCCGTAAAAGTTAAAGCTAATATTTCGGAAGGTTTTGCGGCTTTTGAAGCAATAAGATATGCAATGCGGCGGGTAATTACCGAAGTTTTACCGGTCCCGGCGCCGGCAATTATTAAAAGCGGACCGCGGAGATGTTTTATAGCTTTTTTCTGTTCCGGGTTAAGGCCCTCAACAATTTCCTCCGCCGACTTGTTTTTCATCTATCCTTTTTCCGCTTCATGGACCAGAACATCCAATATATAGATCATCCCTTTTGTATCAAGCTCGCAATATTCCTCGAGCGCGTGAAATATTTTATCTTTCTCTTCCTTGGTAGTATTTTTATCGAATGCAGCACGCATATATTCAACCCGCGCAAAGTTGCCATTCCCTATTTCAAGATCATTATAATTTTTCCCGGTCAGTGCCGGCAGAACACTTTTCATGGAAGCGCTCCCTTCCTGGGCCGGATTATAATAATCATATTTCTTAAATGGAATTAATAGGTCAATAAATCGATCTTTTGTCTTTTCAAACCATTCTTTATAGTCGGTATATACATCGCTTGCCCGCTTTAGGCAGTTGATCTCATAGGGAGCATTATAGGCAACGATCGTTCCGCTCTCTCCCAGCATTTCCGATAATTTTCTAAGGACTTCCGGCCGCGGATCAACGCTCCCATCCGCAAGATAAGGATGATGTTCGGGTTTACCACCCTTTTCTCTCACGATGTGCAGAGAATATTGAAAAGGGACCTCTTCATACGGCCTTGTATCATCATAGATCGGGATCGCCGGGGCAAGTGTTTCAAAATCTAGAAAATATAACGGATATTTTAGTTTATCCACAAACTCTTTTATATTTTCGCGGACGATATGCGTCTTTCCTGTTTTTAAACAATCGATTTGGATCAATTGCCGCTCATTTAATTCTACATCGGCTGGAATATCGCTGATCTTTAAGATCCCACGGTCAAGGAGATCGTAGCCCACCCTGCCTAAACGATTTAGCAGAAAAATATTATCGTTCGGAAGGAAACTCCAGCAAATATCCTCTAGCGGACAATTATGCGGGTTAAAACATTGGGAGCCGATCTTTACGGAAGGGGCTTCTTGTTCATCGATAACTTTTAGCATTTCCGCCAGCTCGCTCTCAATGTTTGGAAGAAGCGCTTCAACATCTTCTGATATATCTTTGCTATTAAATAATTTATCCGCTTCGATCTCCCCTTTTCGTACATATTGCCGGTTAATATACATGACGTAGCATTTACGGATCTTAAGCCCGGCGCCGGTATAAGTATATTTTTGGAAAGCAACATCGCTTATATGTTCTTTTTTTACTTCCGTCGAACTTTTCACTTCGATCAGGTCCCAAAGATCCTCTTCTGCCGGGACCAAAATGTCGGCCAAGGCATAGGCTTCTTTGTATAAAAATCCGGCTTCAAAAAGCGGTTTTCTTTTTTGAACTGCGAGGAGCGACTTGCGGTTGACCTCTTCCGGGTCGTATTCCCAGCCAACTTTTATCCCGTCAGGAAAAAGCTTTTGGGCGAATTCCCCGACCCTTTTCCCCTCCTCCATAACCGAGCGGGTCGCCGCATCCGGAGGTGAGATATCTTTTTTTTGGTTATAATAATACCAGAGAAGTTTTAGGCACTGCCGGCCGTTCAAATATTTTGATTTTGATACTACTTTAGCCATATTTGATCTTCAGGTAGAGCAAATACAAGCTCATCCCGAGAGTGATAATATTAGCAATAATTACGGGAAAAGACCAAAGAGCAAAGCCATAAACGATCCAAAGAAAAAGGCCTAAAGACAAAAGAACGAACATAATCAAAGAAAGATCTTTGGTATGTTTTGCTTTATGGGTTTTTATAACTTGAGGAACAAAGGCTACGGTCGTTAGCGTTGCCGCCAGGCTGCCAACAATTAATACAGCATTCTCATTTAAGAGCATCAACAAAAATAATCCTGGAGAGCTTTTACTTCAAATCCTTTTTTCTTAGCCGCTTCGATCCCATTAATGGCCGCTTGCGCGCCAAAAATGGTAGTAATAAGCGGGATTCCGTTGGCAACCGCGGAAGAGCGGATCTTGGCCTCGTCAATTTTTGTTTTCTTGCTGCCGGGAGTATTTATGATCAGGGAAATACTTCCTTTCGCGATCAGATCTAGGACATCCGGGACTTTATTTCCCAGTTTATAAACCGTTTCGCATTCGACGCTATTTTTTCGCAGGACATTAGCAGTCCCTTCCGTAGCAACGATCTTAAAGCCCAGGTCGCACAATTTCTTGACAATAAAAATTATCCCTCGTTTATCATGATTATTGACCGAAACAAAGACGCTGCCGGACATCGGAAGGTTTTGCCCCGCCGCGATCTGAGATTTCATAAAGGCGGAACCAAAATCATAATCGATCCCCATCACCTCTCCGGTCGATTTCATCTCAGGGCCAAGAACGGCATCAACCCCCGGGAAACGATTAAAAGGAAAAACGGCTTCTTTGACCGCAACATGTTTAATTTCAACTTCTTTGAGAATTCCCTGTTTTTTCAAAGATTTCCCGAGCATTACTTTAGTAGCAATTTTGGCCCATGGAACGCCGGTCGCCTTCGAAACGAATGGGACCGTTCGCGATGCGCGGGGATTTACTTCAAGGACAAAAACCCGGTCATTTTTTACCGCGAACTGGACGTTCATCAAGCCTTTTACTTTCAGCTCTTTTGCCATGGCATGCGTATTTTGCCTGATCGTTTCAATAGTCTCCGCGGTCAGAGAAAAAGGAGGGAGCGCGCAAGCCGAATCTCCGGAATGGATCCCGGCTTCTTCGATATGCTCCATGATCCCGCAGACGATGGTCTGTTTTCCGTCCGACACGGCATCAACATCCACTTCGATCGCATCTTCCAGGAATTTATCGATCAGGACCGGATGGTCCGGCGAAACTTTTACCGCGGTCGTCATAAATTCGTTCAGATCGGTCTCATCATAGACCAGGCGCATCGATCTGCCCCCCAGAACATATGAAGGACGGACAAGGACAGGATAGCCGATCTTTTTAGCGATCTTTTTTGCTTCCGCCGGAGAAAAAGCCGTCCCGTTCGGCGGCTGGTTAAGTTTCAATTTCCTAAGCATTGAAGCAAAGCGTTTGCGATCTTCGGCACGGTCGATCGATTTGGGAGAAGTCCCGATTATTTTTGCTCCGGCTTTTTCCAAAGGAATTGCCAGATTAAGCGGGGTCTGCCCGCCAAACTGGACGATAATGCCGTCTGGCTTTTCTTTATCAATAATGCTTAGAACGTCTTCGCGGGTCAGCGGCTCAAAATATAATTTATCCGACGTATCATAGTCGGTCGATACTGTTTCTGGATTGGAATTCACCATGATCGATTCATAGCCTTCTTCACGCAAAGCAAAAGAGGCATGGACACAGCAATAATCAAATTCAATCCCCTGCCCGATCCTATTCGGCCCGCCGCCCAAGATCATTATTTTTTTCTTCTTGCTTACCGTAACTTCATCTTCCGTCTCATAAGTTGAATAATAATATGGGGTAAAGGCTTCAAATTCGGCAGCACAGGTATCCACCAGCTTATAGACCGGTGTGATCCCCGCTTTTACTCTTTTTGAATAGACGTCTAATTCACTTTTTCCGGTTAGAAAACCGATCTGGCGGTCGGAAAATCCAAATTGCTTGGCATGATATAGAGCATCTTTATCTTCGAAGATCTTTTCGCCGAGCTCTTTAATGCTTGCTTCTTCATCAATAATTTCTTTCATATTCTGCAAAAACCAGGGATCGATGCCGGTCATTTCATTTACCTTGGAAATGGACATCCCATTTTGCAAAGCATATTTTACATAGAAGATCCGCTGGTCGTTGGGAGTTTTCAGTTTATAATTCAGTTCTTTTTCATCGATCGAATCTTTTCCATCGGCGCCAAGGCCGGCCCGGCCGATCTCAAGGGAACGCAATCCCTTTTGCAAAGCTTCTTTAAAAGTTCTGCCGATCGCCATAGTTTCTCCGACCGATTTCATCGAAGTTCCGATGACCTGTTCGGCGTCAGGAAATTTTTCAAATGTGAAGCGCGGAATTTTCACGACGCAATAGTCGATGCTCGGTTCAAAACAGGCCGGGGTCTCTTTGGTAATATCATTCGATATTTCATCTAATGAGTAGCCAACCGCAAGCTTTGCCGCAATTTTTGCGATCGGAAAACCGGTCGCTTTTGAAGCAAGGGCTGAAGAGCGCGAAACGCGCGGATTCATTTCAATTATTACCATTCGACCATTCTTTGGGTCGACGGCAAATTGGACATTCGATCCTCCGGTCTCAACCCCGATCGCGCGGATGGCTGTCAGCGCCTGGTCGCGCATTTTCTGATATTCAATATCCGTTAAAGTTTGCGCGGGAGCAACGGTTATTGAATCGCCGGTATGGACCCCCATCGCGTCAAAATTTTCAATAGAGCAGATAATTACTACATTATCTTTATTATCGCGCATTACTTCGAGTTCGTATTCTTTCCAGCCGGTCAAGTCTTCTTCGATCAATACTTCGGAAATTGGGGAGAGTTCGATCCCATTTTTGGCAATGGCTTCGAAATCTTCCATAGTGCGGGCTACGCCGGAACCGGAACCTCCCATGGTAAAACTTGCACGGATTATTACCGGCAGACCAAGTTCTTTGATCCCTTTTTTAGCTTCATCGAGCGATCTTGCAAAAAAGCTTTTTGGCAGATCAAGCCCGGCTTCGATCATCGCCGCTTTAAACAATTCGCGGTCCTCGGCTTTTTTGATCGCTTTAACATCCGCGCCGATCATAATGATCCCGTATTTTTCAAGGATCCCGGTTGCGGCTATCCCGATCGCCGTATTTAAAGCGGTTTGACCGCCGAGGGTTGGAAGGATCGCCTGTGGACGCTCTTTTTCAATAATTTTGCAGCACATCTCTACAGTGATCGGTTCAATATAGGTTCGATTCGCCATTTCGGGATCGGTCATGATCGTTGCCGGATTGGAATTTATGAGGACGATCTCATAGCCTTCTTCGCGCAAGGCTTTACAGGCTTGCGATCCCGAGTAATCGAACTCGCACGCCTGGCCGATCACGATCGGACCAGAGCCAATAATAAATATCTTTTTAATGTCAGTCCGCTTAGGCATGCTTTAACATCTCCGCAAATTGTTTAAATAAATATTGTGCGTCATGCGGTCCTGGGCCTGCTTCAGGATGATATTGGACTGAGAATATTGGGAGTGATTTGTGTTTCATTCCCTCAACGGTTTTATCATTTAAATTAATGTGGGTCAGCTCCACAAGCCCCTTGGGGATAGAATCGACATCGACAGCAAAGCCGTGATTCTGGGCGGTGATCGCGACTTTGCGGGTTGAGAGGTCCATGACCGGCTGGTTGCCGCCATGATGGCCAAATTTTAATTTATAGGTCTTACCGCCAAGGGCCAGCCCAAGCAATTGATGTCCCAAGCATATCCCAAAGATCGGCTTTTTTCCGATAATTTTTTTGATGTTTTCTATCGCGTAAGTTACCGCCGCGGGATCGGCAGGACCATTGGATAGAAAAACACCGTCCGGATTCATGGCTAAAACTTTTTCCGCCGGATAATCCGCCGGAACAACCGTAACTTTACATCCAGCCAAGGAAAGATTTCTCAAAATATTTAACTTAATCCCAAAATCGTAGGCAACAACTGAGTAGTTAGGAGCCTTGCCTGCCGGCAGGCAGGTTCGTAGTTGGGAGTTGGGAGTCTCAAACTCATAAGGTGCTTTGCATGTTACAACTTTAACAAGGTCAACGCCTTCTACTCCGCGGCAATTTTTTGCTTTATTAATTAGATCTTTTTCATCTTGTTCTATCGTAGTAATGATCCCTTTCAGCGCTCCTTTTATACGAAGCCGTCGGGTGATCATCCGGGTATCGATCCCTTCTATTGCGACAATTTTATGTTTAATTAAATAGTCGTCAAGTTTACATGTGCTTCTATAATTTGAAGCGATAGTAGAATTCTCTCGGACGATAAAGCCTTCAACTTGAGGAATAGCAGATTCGATATCTTCATCGTTCACTCCGTAATTCCCGATAAGGGGGTTGGTCATGGTAACAATTTGGCCTTTATAAGAGGGATCGGTGAGAATTTCCTGGTAGCCGGTTAAACTGGTATTAAAAACAACTTCGCCTTCAGCCTCTCCCGCGTATCCAAAAGAGTGTCCGGTGAGGATCGTCCCGTCTTCCAAGGCTAAAAATGCTTTCATAGAGCTCCTAATCGGCTGTAAAAGGGCCTGTCTACCGGCAGGCAGGCACAAAAAAAGCGCCTGAACCCGTTTCCAGACGCTTAACCCTTCATTAAAGTACTATAGTAACAATGCATTTAGTGCATGTCAAGGAAAACCTATTTTCACCTACTCAATCACGACGCCACGTCCAACCGGCTTAACAAAATAGCTTCTTGAAAATTCTTTTTTCATCTCAGCCGCTATCATTCCGCCTCTTTCAACATCATCGATAACGCCAAACACGCTCGGTCCGCTCCCCGACATCTGCGAATAGGAACAGCCAAGACTAACAAGCTTATTTTTTATTTCCTGGATAACCGGATGATTCGCGATCGCGATCGGTTCAAGGTCGTTGTTTGTAGTTTCTGAATCGAAATTTATCGTATTCCAGTGGGCATACGACCATTTGGTAGAAACTTCGATATCGGGAACGACCAATACATAATTATTACCGGTTTCTGGTAGCTGGTTCCTGGTTACTCGCTCACCTCGCCCCTCAACCCTGCAATTTCCCCCAACTAAACAGAAAGGGATGTCCGATCCAATTCGTGCGCCGATCTCCATCAGTTTTTCGATTGAGAATGGATTACCATTTAATTCATTCAATCCAAAAAGAACCGCCGCCGCATCCGCCGAGCCACCGGCAAGCCCTGCAGCAAGGGGAATATTCTTCTCAAGTTCTATCTTTACGCCTAATCTATTTTTTTTACGATCCGACCCTAAATTCATCGCCTTGTTAAACTCTTCGACCGCCTTATAACAAAGGTTCCGCGCATCATTAGTTAATTTTGAATTGTTGGTCGAAAGCTCAATACTATTAATAGATGGAGAAAGAGTTAATTCATCAAACAATGAAACAGATTGCATGATCGAAGATAATTCATGAAAGCCATCGGGACGTTTTCCCAGTATTTTAAGGGATAGATTTATCTTGGCAAAGGCTTTTATCCGAAGCACTATTTTTTGGTTTTGTTATAAGCCGAAAACATCCTTGATTTTAACCTGGATGCTTTATTTAAATGGATGATCCCTTTTGTTACGGCTTTATCAAGGACTGAAACGGTCTTTTTTAATGTATCAATAACTGTTTCGGTGTTCTTAGCAATTGCTTCTCTAGCAGCTTTCATAGCAAGTTTAATGTTTTTCTTTTCAAGAAGGTTGCGCGTCCTTCTCCGTTTGGTTTTTCTTACGTTTTTTAGTCCTTTTCTCTTCACGATCTTTTTCTTTTCAGCCATTAGTTACCTCCGCTAGAATAATATGCTACCTTGACAATATACCATAAAATACATTAATATGGCAAGCAAGTTGAGTATCCACGATTGGTTTAAAAGCAAAAAAGATCAGAAAGAATTAAAAAATACCCACGAAAAACTCGATATCCCGGGAAATTTGTGGGTAAAATGCCCTAAGTGTGGCCAAACGATCTACTCTAAAGATCTCGAAGAAAATCTTAAAGTTTGCCCAAAATGCTCCTACCATTTCCGCTTAACTTCGGCCGAGAGGATAAAACAATTGGTTGATGATGGAACTTTCATAGAGATCAATCCAAACCTATATTCAAAAGACTTTTTAAACTTTGACGATACCAAGCCCTATGCCGACCGGATCAAGGACGCAATGCTTAAAACCAACCTAAAAGATGCCATTGCAACCGGCATATGCAAGATCGAACAACTCGAAGTTGCGCTGGGGATCATGGATTTTTCTTTCATGGGCGGTAGCATGGGTTCGGTGGTCGGAGAAAAATTTACCCGCCTGGCCGAAGCCGCGATCGAAAATAAGATCCCCCTGGTCGTTTTTTCCGCCTCCGGCGGAGCAAGAATGCAGGAAAGCATCATCTCATTAATGCAGATGGCAAAAACTTCCGCGGTGCTTGGGCGCCTGCGCGAAAATAGCATCCCGTATATTTCCGTATTGACCGACCCGACGACCGGCGGAGTTTCCGCCAGCTTTGCGATGCTTGGGGAAATAAATATGGCGGAACAAGGCGCCCTGGTCGCTTTTGCAGGACCAAGGGTCATTGAACAGACCATTAGGCAAAAATTGCCACCGGGATTCCAGCGGGCAGAATATGTTCTTGACCACGGGATGGTGGACATTGTGTTCCATCGGAAAGAATTGAAAAATAATCTGGTAAAGATTCTTAGATTTTTCAAGGAAGAGAAAAAAGCATGAAAAACAAAGAAGAAAAACGGCAAAATTTATTGCCGTTTGAAAAAATAAAACTCCAACCGCTTTTTGATAAGATCGATAAGCTGAAAAGCATCCAGGCATCCGGAAAGATGGATATGTCCGAAGAGATAAAGATGATCGAAAGAAGCATAGAAAGCGCCAGGAAAGAGATCTTTTCAAATCTAGCTCCGATGGAAGTCGTCCAAACCGCCCGCTTCATAAATCGACCTACTACTCTCGAATATATAGATAGTATCTTTGAGGATTTTGTTGAACTGCATGGCGACAGAAATTATGCGGACGACCCCGCAATGATCGCCGGAATAGCCACCCTTGATGGGAGATCGGTCGTGGTTTTGGGCCACCAAAAAGGACATACCACCAAAGAAAATATCGCGCGAAACTTCGGCATGGCCAATCCTGAAGGATACAGGAAAGCGCTAAGGATCATGCGGCTGGCAGAACGCTACAACAAACCGATCATTTCTTTTGTTGATACTTCCGGCGCCTATCCCGGGATCGGAGCCGAAGAAAGAGGACAAGCCGAAGCAATTGCAAAAAACCTGCGCGAAATGGCAGAACTGACCGTCCCTTTCATATCTGTAATAACCGGCGAAGGGGGATCCGGAGGAGCACTAGGCATTGCCATGGGAAACCGGGTTTTAATGCTTGAATTTGCTATTTATTCGGTTATTTCGCCTGAAGGCTGTGCTTCGATACTTTTCCGAAATGCGGCAAGAGCATCCGACGCGGCAAAAGCGCTTAAAATTACTGCAAAAAATCTCTTGGAATTAGGGATAATTGATGATATAATCAAGGAATCCCTCGGTGGGGCGCACAACAGCCTTGAGTTTACCTCAAAAAATGTTAAGTCTGCAATATTAAAATATTTGGAACCATTATTATCATTATCCCAAAGGGAATTAATTGCAGATCGATACGCTAAGTACCGCAAAATGGGTATTTATTGCGAGTAGGCTTTCATTCGTTTCGTGTGCCGCTGTGGTGGAATTGGCAGACGCGCCAGACTCAAAATCTGGTGAGGTTGATCCCTCGTGTCGGTTCGACTCCGACCAGCGGCATATTTTTCTTTTCGTGCCGCGGTGGCGGAACTGGCAGACGCACTAGCTTCAGGAGCTAGCGGGGTCAAACCCATGGAGGTTCAATTCCTCTCCGCGGCAAATTTTTTATTTTTTTTTAGGAGGATCATTTTAATGGATATAGTGGAATTGGAAGGAAAGACCCTGCCCCAGCTTTATGATATTGCAAAAACTTTAAATATAGCGAATATAAGGCAGTTAAAAAAACACGATCTGATATTTAAGATCCTTGAAGTGCAAACTGAAAAGAACGGTTTTATGTTTGCAAAAGGTGTCCTTGAGATCCTGCCGGAAAACTACGGTTTTCTAAGGACCTCGGGCTACTTGCCAAGCCGTGAAGATATTTATGTATCACAAACCCAGATACGCCGCTTTGATATGCAAAATGGCGATTTTGTAACCGGACAGGTCCGCCCTCCAAAAGAAGGCGAAAAATATTACAGCTTATTAAAAATTGAAGCGATCAATGGCGTAAATCCGGAACAACTAAGAGACCGGATACCGTTTGATGTTTTAACCCCGATCTTCCCGGATCAGCGCTATACACTTGAATACCCGGGCTGCCAAATGGCCGCAAGATTGATCGACATGGTCTCTCCGATCGGAATGGGACAGCGCGCCCTGGTCGTTTCTCCGCCAAAAGCCGGAAAAACAACCGTCCTAAAAAATATTGCAAATAGCATTTCCCAAAATTATCCGGATGCATTAATTAAAGTTCTTTTGGTGGATGAAAGGCCGGAAGAGGTAACGGACATGCAGCGCTCGGTTAGAGGCGAAGTTGTGGCCTCGACCTTCGATGAACCGCCGGAGAACCATATTCGTATCGCTGAACTTTTGCTTGAAGCCTGTAAAAGACAGGTCGAAGGCGGAAAAGATCTTGTGATCTTGCTTGATTCGATCACCAGGCTGGCAAGGGCTTATAACCTTGTAACGCCGCCATCCGGCAGAACTCTCTCCGGTGGTCTTGATCCGACATGTTTGCATCGGCCAAAAAGATTTTTCGGAGCTGCCAGAAATATCGAAGGCGGCGGCAGTTTGACGATCATCGCAACGGCGCTGGTCGACACGGGATCGCGCATGGATGACATTATTTACGAAGAATTCAAAGGGACCGGCAACATGGAACTGCATCTTAACCGGAAACTGGCCGAAAGACGGGTCTTCCCGGCGATCGATGTAAGGTTATCCGGAACAAGAAGAGAAGAACTTCTTATGGAAGAAAAAGAATTAAAGAAGATCTGGCTGCTTAGAAAAGTCATGGATAGCTACGAGACCGTTGAAGCAACCGAACAATTAATAGAAAGGATCAAGACTTTCAAGACCAATAAAGCTTTCTTTGAATCGGCCGAAGTAAAAGATAAATAATGTTTTCCGTCAATGAAATCCTTGGGATTATTGAGGAGTCAAGGGTCGAAGGGTCGAAGGCCTGCCTGCCGGTCAGGCAGGGTCGAAGGGTCAAAGGGATCTCGACCGATAGCCGCACGGTTAGATCAGGCGAGCTGTTCATTCCCCTTGTTGGGCCAAAGTTTGACGGCCGCAAATTCATCCCGGACGCATTAAAAGCCGGAGCGCTCATCCTTGAAACTAAAGATGGCTTAAAAGCTCTCCAGGCGATCGCTGCTTACCACCGCGCTAAATTCAAAATTCCCGTAATTGGCATAACCGGCAGCGTCGGCAAAACCACGACCAAAGATATGCTCGCCGCGATCCTGTCAAAAAAAATGCCAACGCTAAAGAGCGAGGAAAATTTTAACAACGAGATCGGCGTCCCCCTCACTCTGCTTAGATTAAATAAAAAACATAAAGCGGCCGTGATCGAAATGGGGATGCAAAAGTTGGGCGAAATAGATCTACTGGCAAACATTGCCAGGCCAACTATCGCCGTTATTACAAATATCGGCGAATCACACATGGCTTTCCTAAAAAGCAAAAAGAATATCGCTAAAGCCAAAGCTGAAATATTTAATGTTATGGATACGCACAATTATGCCGTTATTAACCAGGATGATGAATACTTTGAGCATTTGTTAGACCGGAGTAAGAAGTTTGGAGTTAGGAGTAAAACGTTTGGAATAATTGCAAAAGCAGACATAACACCAAAAGAACTAGAAGGGATAAATCTTCCAATTCCCGGCGAGCATAATATTTATAATGCACTGGCCGCAATTGCTGTCGCAAAAATATTAAAGATCCCAAACTCGGCCATCAAAAGCGGGTTGGAATCTTTTCGTCCATCAACGAACCGCTATGATGTCATTAATCGGGAAGATAAAGTTAAAATAATCAATGATACGTACAACGCCAGCCCGCAATCAATGAGCGCAGTGCTAAAGATCTTAGCGTGTTTACCCGGAAGAAAGATCGCTATCCTGGGGGACATGTTCGAGTTGGGCGCCAGAGAAAAGATCATGCACAAAAAAATCGGAGAACTCTCGCGCAAACTTGGGATCGACTACCTCTTTTCCGTAGGCAAATTATCAAGAGAGATGAAAGCTGACTTTCATTTTGCTTCTAAAGAAAGCGCGATCAAAAAACTTAGATCGTTTATCCGCCCCGGAGACAGGATCCTCATTAAAGCTTCCCACGGAATGCATTTTGAAGAAATCGTGGAAGCCCTCCGCAAAGTCTGATAAAATGAATTAGTCCCGATTTGATTTAGCTTTATTTGCCGAGGTGGTGGAACTGGCAGACACATCAGCTTGAGGGGCTGACGCCGTTAAAAGCGTAGGAGTTCAAATCTCCTCCTCGGCAATTAAAGCTGCATCAAAATTGAGTCCCGGATAGCTGGAATTTCATATCGATAATAGCGGATTGACTTATGCAAGGTTTTTCTTTATCATTACGATAAATTAATGGAGAGAAGGAGAAGCATTTGACTATCCAGCTTCCAGACATTGAAGTTAGCCCTCCCAGCCTGCAAAAGGATAGCTACAACCAAAAAAATACCGACGATTCTTTCAATGAAAAATTATCTTATGAAAAAGCTCGGTTGGGATTACTATTCTCCCCGTTCGGAATGATCGAAAATATTTTCTCCCCAACCCTTTCTTCAAATCAAAGCCAGAATGATAATTATTTAATTGAAAGTCTTTTTAAAGATCCGAGCAATGCCCCCAATTACGCAGAAAATACGAATGGTACTAACGCTAGATCGACGTCTCAAGCCTCGAACAATTCGGCAAACAATGCACAAATATTTGATTCCCTCCCCCTCCAATCAATTAACAGACAAGCTATTCAAGATCTCTTAGTAAAAACCAACTGGGTTATCCCGAATTTAGCGGCTAACCCTTTATTTAACCAAGCCTTGATGAATGGGAAACTCCAGCAGAGCTTTAGCCTCGATCAATTAGTCGATCAGATCATATCTCAGATCAAGATCGCAAAGATCAAAGGCGAAACCTCTGTATCATTTAATTTAAATCCGGAAGAACTTGGGAATATTATTTTAACTCTAACGTATCACGCCGGAATGGTCTCGATCCAAATGCAGTCTTCCAGCGACACAAAAAAACTCCTCGATGACAATCAGGAAGAGCTGGAAAATGCCTTAAGGAAAGCCGACGTTCATTATGATAAAATCCAGGTGATGGAGGTAAAAGAAAATGTTTGATATTATGAGCCGCGCTCAAAATGCGATCTCGGTCTATAACGACGCCTTAAAAGAAACATCGGCCAATATTGCGAACATGAATGTCCCGGGAGCAAAAGCTCTGGATTATTCTTTTCAATCAATTTATGAAAGATTGATCTCGCAAGGATCTGCTTCCAGTAATAATCAGGGAGGGACAAATCCCATTCAACTCGGCCAGGGGGTCTCACTTGCCAGCACATCGATTGATTTTTCTGCCGGAGAAACTATAACAGGAACATCGCTGGATCTGGCGATCTCCGGAGCAGGTTTGTTCATACTGTCCCCGGACGGCGGATCATCATATAACTACACAAGAGCTGGAGGCTTTCAAATCGATGCCTTTGGAAATCTTACATCCAACAATATGCAGGTATACGGACTTAATAATTACGGGGCGCTTGTCCCGATAACGGGCTTAACCGGCCCTGATATGACCCTATATTCATGGACAGCCGCCGGAAAGCTTCAATATAATGGCAACGATACCGGGTATAGCATTGCATTAACTTATTTTGCAAATCCTTCGGGACTCGTCCAAGCACAAGGAACAACATTTAAAGAAACCATGGCTTCCGGCTCTGCGGCAACAGCTCAAACGGCAGGCGGAGCGGTCGGATCTTTGCTGCCTGGACAAATCGAACAATCAAACATTGTTTACCTTACTGAAACAATCAACGCGCTCGAATTGCAGCGAGCAATGAGCGGAAATTTGAGCATGCTAAAAATGGCATCCGACCTTATTTCCAGTTTTATCCAGAAATTAGGATAATTAATGGCAGGAGAAAAGACAGCAACTAAACCGGAAATAGCTTCTCAAAAAAGGGTGGTCAAACTTCCGCCTGCTATCGGTGATTGGACGACCTACAAACCATCAAAGGTCCTGGTCAAAAAAGTTAAATCGGGTTTGTACGGTTTCGACCGTCTCTCAAAAGAAGATCTTAAGAATTTTTTCAAAATTCATTATCGATTTTTCCAAAGCCTGATCAATCATATTAAATTCGACCTAAAAGCTTCCGTTGAGTTATTTTCCTGCGAAAACGAGCAGACAAACTATTTAAGTTTTGTCCGTACAATTACGGGGCCGGTCTTGCAGGCAAAGATCTCTCTCCCAAACATCCATGAAGGGGTCCAGGCGTTCTTTGACCTTAATTTCGCGCACTCTTTTGTTAATCACGCTTTAGGCAGCCAGGACACGGAACCCCTCTCTCGGGGATTGACCGAAACTGAAAAAGTTATTTTTGAAACGGCCTTCACGCAATATCTTCCCGATTATACGGCTTCCTTTGACGGGGTTATCACAAATCCATCCTTTGAGGTCGTTAGCTCTCCGGATATTTCCCTTGATCCCTCGATCAATCTTTCAATGACCTTTGTTGTTTTCACCATCGAAATACAATCAAACAACAATCCGCTTGGAAAAATATCTTTCGGGTATCTTGGAAGCACGATCAAAGAACTTTTAAATAAATACAAACAAAAAGAGAAAGCCAAACCCATAAATTTTGGCCGGCTATCTTCCTTTGTCCTGGGAAAAGTATCTATCCCTGTTTCGGCAACGATCGGAGTGACCACGCTTGGGGCCTCGGAATTGAACACGCTCGAAGTTGGGGACGTCATTTCGACAAGCACCTCGATAAGCTCTGCCATTGTTCTAAATCTAGGCAACGCATTTAAATTATCTATCCAGCCCGGAATAAAGGATAAGAAAAGATCAGCAAAGATCCTCGGTTTTAATGAAGAGGATTTTTATCTCCCTCCCCCGATCGAAAAAAGTACGGAACCGGTAAAAAAAGAAGAACCAGCTCCCCATGAAGTTATTGAGCCTGAAATTCAGGAACCTAACCTTCTTGAAGATAAAGAAATCTATGTCGCTCAAAAAGAACAAACCGGAAAAGAAGAAACAGTCCTTGAAGATGACGAACTTGACCTGGAAGAGACAGCGGAAGAAGAGGATTTTTCCGATGAAGATTTTGACGATCTAACACTGGATGAAACCGAACAAAAGGAGGATAAGTAGATGGAAGTAAAAAATGTAAAATTCCCGGAATTAGAAGAAGGTGAAAAAGGAGAAAAGATCGACAACCGCGCGCTTGGAGACATTCCTGTCCAGGTAACGGTTGAATTAGGCTCAACAGAAATATCCCTAAAAGAGATCCTTGAGCTGTCAGAAGGTTCAATCGTTGAATTAAGCCGCCTCGCAGGCGAGCCGCTGGACCTAAAAGTAGGCGGACAAGTGATCGCTCAGGGAGAAGTCGTCGCAGTGGATGATTCATACGGCCTTCGAATAACGAATGTGATAGCCAGATGAATACGGAAACGCTGGTCCTTCAAACCTCTCCGATCGTTACTGTCGGATACATCATGCAGGTGCTGTTGTCGCTGGGCGTTGTCGTAACGCTTATTTTTGTTTCGGCAAAATTTCTTCTTCCCAGGCTCAAGCCTACGGGCGGAGGAAAAATTATCCGGATCCTCGACCGGGTCTTTCTGGAACCCCAAGTCACCGCCTATGTCCTTAAGGCAGGAAAAGCCGCCTGGCTGGTCGTTATCAGCAATAAACAGGTCGCAAAAATCGACAAAGTTGATGAGGCGCTTTCCAATGAATAAAAGATCCCTTTCGATTTTTTTCTTTATTTTTCTTTTCGCAGGATTAGCGCTGGCAAAAAAAGTTGGTCCAATTGATGCGGCACTAAACATCCCGGGGATGCTCAGCTCTCCCCAATTTTCTAATAATATCCAGATCATTATCTCTTTAGGCCTCATTTCGCTTGTCCCTTTTTTCTTACTATCTGTAACGTCTTTCCTTCGGATCATAATAGTTTTTTCACTATTGAGAACCGCCATTGGAACACAGCAAGTTCCTCCAAATTCAGTTTTGGTCGGGTTAGCCTTGTTCATGACGATCTTTATTATGTCACCGGTCATTCAGGAAATTAACACGACCGCCGTGATCCCTTATAACCAAGGAAGAATATCCCAGGCAAAAGCATTTCAAAATGGAATGAAGCCTCTTTCTATGTTCATGTTAAAGCAAACCCGCGAAAAGGACCTGGCGCTTTTTGTCCAATTCGCTAAAATTTCTCCCCCAAAAACCCCTGATCAGGTTCCAATCTATGTATTGATCCCTTCGTTTATGATCTCCGAGCTGAAAACCGCCTTCCAGATCGGATTCCTGCTCTTTATACCTTTCATTATCATTGACCTTGTCGTTGCCAATATTCTCTTGTCGCTCGGTATGTTCATGCTCTCTCCGGTCATGGTGTCCCTGCCTTTCAAGATCTTATTATTCGTCCTGGTCGATGGGTGGAACCTTATCACCCGCGGCCTATTAATGAGCTTTAGATGAGCCAGGATTTTGTAGTCCAAGTTTTATTTCAAGCAGTAAATATTATCCTGCTGATATCGATGCCCACCGTCGGCATCGGTCTTTTAGTCGGATTCACTATCAGCCTTTTCCAGGCGGTTACCCAGATCCAGGAACAGACGCTAACCTTTGTCCCTAAGGTCGTCGCCGTCCTGCTTGTCTTTGCCTTCACTTCTCCATGGGTGATATCCATGCTGATCGATTTCACGAACACCCTTTGGAGCGCCATCCCGAATATGGCCAAATGATCAGCCAGGCACAAATTGAGGTTTTCTTTTTTATCGCCGCCAGATTATCGGGATTATTTATTCAGGCCCCATTTTTTTCTTCCCGCAGCGTTCCTTTTGCCGTAAAATCAGCTCTCGTCATTTGGTTATCGATCATCCTTTGGTTCATTGTTCCCTATAACCACGGACTGCCAACAACGACGGTCGGTTTTCTTACTGTTATCGCCGCGGAGGTTTTCTTAGGTTTCGTTATGGGGTTTGCCTGCAATATCATTCTCACCGCGATCCAATCCGGCGGAGAAATAATCGATCTTCAAATGGGACTTTCCGTGGCCTCGGCGCTTGATCCGATCTTCGGCTCCGTAATATCGATCATTGGCAGATTAATATTTTTTGTCGCTTTGATAATATTCATCACGATCGACGGGCATCATATGCTCCTTTCCGCATTCCATCAAAGTTTTACAACTATCCCCGCGGGAACGATCGCAAACTTCTTTTCCGATAATCTTGCCATTCAAATGATAAAGCTTGGCTCGGACCTTTGGCTCATTGCCATAAAGATCGCAATTCCGACCGTTCTATTCATCTTCCTAATAGATTTTTCTTTCGGGATCGTCTCCAGGGTCGCTCCCCAGGTCAATGTTTTTATGCTCGGTTTCCAGGTAAAGCCGATCGTCGGCCTCCTCGGGATCATGGTCACCCTCCCTCTTATCGTGAATTTCATGGAACACCTGCTTGAAAAGATGATGCAAAATCTTGTATATATAGTAACATTCGTAAAATAGTCAGGAGGATATATGGCGGAAGGCGGAGATAAATCCGAAGAACCGACTCCCCACCGTTTGCGGGAAGCCAGGGAAAAGGGGCAGATCGCAAAAAGTAAAGAAGTAACAACGGCCGTCCTGCTTCTTTTTACTTATGCGATGTTCCGCTATCTTGGCGAATACATTTGGAGCAACCTGGCGGACACCACCCAAATATTATTTCAGCTTATTCCTCAAGCAAAAGAATTCGATATTGCTTTTGCAGGCTACATCCTTCTTATCGCATTAAGAGGGATGGCCTTTGTTCTCCTACCGATCTTTATCTCTATTTTTATAGTTAGTTTTATTACCGAATCTATGCAGACCGGTTTTGTTTTTGCCGCAGATCCGCTTTCGCCAAAAGGCGAAAGAATAAATCCGATCGAAGGATTCAAAAGGATGTTTTCGATGCAAGGCCTCGTTGAATTGGTTAAATCGATGCTAAAAATATTCATTGTTTTTTACATCGCCTGGTACGCCGTTAAAGATGAGCTTCCAAAGATCGTTGGCTTGATCGAATCCGAGCCGTGGGATGGCCTATTAATTGGCGGAAATATTGTCTATACGATCGCTATGCGCGTCGGCATTTTTTATATTATCATCGCGATCCTGGACTATTTTTATAAGCGCTGGGAATATATGCGCAACTTAAAAATGACCAAACAAGAAATAAAAGAGGAATATAAGCGGCTTGAAGGGGATCCAATGGTAAAACAGAGGATGCGCGACCTTCAGAGGCAAGTCGCCCAACAAAGGATGATGGCGGCCGTGCCGCAAGCCGACGTCGTCGTTACAAACCCGACCCACATCGCCGTCGCTTTAAAATACGACCAGAAAAAAGGGAAAGCACCTATTCTCCTTGCCAAAGGCGAGAGAAAGATCGCCGAAGAGATCAAGCGAATTGCTGAAGCTCACGAAATTACGATCATTGAAAATGTTGTACTGGCAAGATCAATTTATAAGACAACCAGGGTAAATAAGGAAGTACCATCGGAATTGTATCAGGCGATCGCGGAAGTTCTTGCCTATGTGTATAAGATCAAACAGGATCGAGCAAGCAGGAAAAAGGCTTCTATTGCCCTGTCACCTCGATAAAGGTATAATCTAGAAAATTTATGGCAGCACCATTATTTGAATTTAAGAACTTAAAAAATCTCTTTTCCATAAGCGATTTTATGGTCGCTTCGGTCCTGGTCATGGTTATCGCCCTGATGCTCATTCCGCTCCCACCCATAATGCTCGATCTCTTGCTGACCATGAACATCGCTTTTTCGCTGGTCATTCTTTTGGTCGCAATGTATTTGAAAGAACCGCTTGAATTTGCTTCTTTCCCATCAGTTTTATTGATCGTTACCGTCATTCGTTTGTCACTCAATATAGCCTGTTCCAGACTGCTGCTAACCCAGGCTTTTGCCGGCCAAGTGGTCGCCGCTTTCGGATCGGTCGTCGTCGGCGGAAATTATATTGTCGGCATCATTATTTTTGCGATCATAACGATCGTCCAATTTGTCGTTATTACCAAGGGATCGGAGCGCGTCGCTGAAGTCGCCGCCAGATTCACCTTGGATGCAATGCCGGGAAAACAGATGTCGATCGATGCAGATCTAAATGCAGGTTTGATCGATGCAACGGAAGCGCGCGCCAAAAGAAAAAAGATCGAACAGGAAGCGACATTTTTCGGAAGCATGGATGGTGCCAATAAATTCGTCCGCGGAGATTCGATCGCCGGCATCATCATAGTAA
>JBAYJF010000011.1:0-23247 GCA_041665245.1 Candidatus Margulisiibacteriota bacterium
CAATAAATGTTGCCAGGCAATATATTATGAACAAGGTGCGAAAAATTGGAGATAATTTCATTATTATATGATCCCGCGTTCTTTAGTTTTAAGCCCATCCATATATTGGTTATATTCTTTTTCGGCCGGCGTTTCAAACATGGATAATACTCCGAATAAATTCCAGAAGCTCGGCTGGCGGTCTTTTTTATCTTTTTCGGCTTTTGTTTTCAGATACTCAAAAGCTCCGGTCTCTTTTTGATCGTCCGGAAGCCTATTGATCCTGCTATAGGAATCTTCGTATTCTCTCGGGCCAAAAACCAGGTCGCCAACGCCCCAAACTGCGGTCACAAGCCCGGTAGCAGAAACGACCGAAGCAAAAGGCAAAAGAGCAAGTTTTCCCCAAATATTTTCTACTCCGTTAAAAGCTGCAATGCCTCCAGCAGTTAACAGTCCGCCGCCGATTATTTTCACCGAACCGTTCAACAGGCGGCCATTCGCCTCCCCATCGGAGAGTTTTTTCACGCCATCAAGGGCAGTCGTCGCGGCAAAAGAATTCAAGACAAGGATGAAAGACAGAAAAATGAAGATAACCGATATTTTTATTTTCATGCGGATATTCTAACATATTTCTAGCGGGTGCTATAATGAATATATGCGGAAAGTTTTTGACGAACAGATCCTCCCCAATGTCCAGAAACCGGCACGGTACATCGGCAATGAGCTGAATTCCATCCATAAGGACTGGGATGCGGCTAAGATCCGAGTTGCCCTGGCCTACCCCGACCTCTATGAGATCGGCATGTCGAACATGGGGATCCAGATCCTCTACCATATAATAAACCAGCAGGAAGATCTTCTAGCCGAGCGCTTTTTTGCTCCTCTCCCGGATATGGAGAATTTACTCCGATCTACGAACTCGGAGCTCCTAACGCTCGAATCCTTCCACCCAGTTAAAGAATTCGATCTCATCGGCTTCAGCCTTGGCCATGAATTGACTTACACAAATATAATCACAATGCTAAAACTGGCGGGCATCGGAGTTAGGAGTTCAGAGAGAGGCGAAAATGATCCGCTGATAATGGGCGGCGGACCATGCACCTTTAACCCTGAACCCGTAGCCGATTTTTTTGATTTTTTCTTAATTGGCGAAGGGGAAGAAGCGATTTTGGAAATAATTGAAATAATTAGAAACTCAAAAACAGGAAATAGACAATCTAAATTAGGAAAGCTGGCAAATATTCCGGGAGTATACGTTCCAGGCATTAGCCTGAAGGTAGCTAAGCGCTTTGTAAAGGATCTCAATTGCGCGCCCTCCCCCCCGTGCCCCATCGTCCCCTTCGTTGAAGTGGTCCACGATCGAGCGGCGGTCGAGATCATGCGGGGCTGCAAATGGGGCTGTAAATTCTGCCAAGCCGGCTGGACAGGCCTTCCGGTCAGGGAAAGATCAAAAGAAAACATCTATCAAATGGCGGAAGAGCTGATAAAAAATACCGGCTATGAAGAATTATCGCTCGTCTCCCTTTCCAGCTCCGACCATAAACAGATCGAAGAGATGGCAAAAACTCTAGCCCAAAAATACGAAAGCAAAAAAGTTAATATTTCGCTCCCTTCAACGCGAACCAACAATTTTTCCATTAAATTGGCCAAAGAGATCTCAAGGGTTAGGCCTAGCAATATCACTCTGGCTCCGGAAGCCGGGACCCAGCGCCTTCGGGACATACTCGGAAAGAATATGACCGAAGAAGATATTATTGAAAGCCTAAAAGCCGCCTTTCAGGAAGGGATCGAAGGGATAAAACTCTATTTTATGATCGGTCTGCCGACAGAAACCGAGGAAGATCTAATGGGGATCTGCGAGTTAGCCAAAAAGATCCAGCTTTTGGGTAAAAGCTACTCAAGGCGCGCCAGGATAACAGTAAATCTATCTACTTTTATCCCCAAATCGCACACTCCCTTCCAATGGGAGCGGCAAATTACGATTGAAGAGACCATTAATAAGCAAAGGTTCCTTAAAGATAATCTTAAGGTCAAAGGAATTGAGATCAGATGGCATCAAGCCGAAGCTAGTTTTTTAGAAGGGGTCTTTTCACGAGGAGACAGGAAATTATCGCAAGTGATCGAAAAAGCCTGGGAGCTCGGCGCCCGCTTTGACGCCTGGTCGGAACATTTCAAGTTTGATCTCTGGCTCAAAGCGTTTTCAGAGTGTGGGATCGATCCAAACGATTACCTGAAAGCCAGAAATATTGAAGAACCCCTCCCCTGGGATTTTATCGACACCGGCGTCTCAAAGGAAACCTTAATTAATGTTAAAAATAAAAATTAAATACCGCAAGGGGGAAGAAGTTAAATATATCTCCCACCGCGACCTAATGCGAGCCTTTCATCGCGCGATCCGGCGAGCTGAGATACCCGTCGCCTTTTCACAGGGCTTTAATCCTCACATCAAGATCTCCTGGGGGCAAGCGCTAAAAGTCGGCGCCTCCTCTCCCGGTGAATTTGCCGAGATCAATCTTGAAAGACACGTTAAACCGCTGGAGCTAATGGAGCGCTTAAACCGCGTTCTCCCGCCGGGACTTGAAATCCTCGAGGCTTTTCTGGTATAATACATCTACTATGTACGCAATAATTGAAACCGGCGGAAAACAACAGGTCGTTTATCCAGGAGATATCCTGGACGTTGAATTGATCGAAGAAAAAGAAAAAGTTACTTTCACCAATGTCCTGCTCTTCGCGGATGGGGACAAAGTAGAGATCGGAACGCCTTATGTAAAAGGGGCCAAAGTTTCCGCTACGGTCCTTAGCCCGATGATCAAAGACGATAAAGTTACCACTTTTAAGTATAAAAACAAGACCAATTACCACCGAACGATCGGACACAGACAAAGATATACCCGTGTAAAGATAGAGGAGATCAAAAATGGCGCATAAGAAGGGCGGCGGAACGTCTAGAAACGGCAGAGATTCAAACGCACAAAGATTAGGAGTGAAAGTATTCGGCGGACAGACCGTCCCGGCCGGAAGCATCATCGTTCGCCAGCGCGGAACCAGGTTTTTCCCGGGATCTAACGTTGGAATCGGCAAGGATTATACTCTTTTCGCAAAAGCAGCCGGCGTTGTTGTATACAAAGGGAAAACCGTAAACGTCCAGCCAGCCTAAACAATGGCAAAAAAACCTTTTAACACCGTTATCATTAAGCTCGGCTCCAGCACTTTAACCACCCCTCAGGGCAAATTAGACCTTAAAAACCTAAAACGAATTGCAAATGAATCCGCAAAACTTGTTAAACAGGGAAAAAGGGTCCTAATTGTCTCTTCCGGAGCGATCGCCGCAGGCGCGGAAAAGCTAAAACTCGGAAAACCTTCAACCATCCCGGAAAAACAGGCCGCCGCTGCCGTTGGCCAATCCTTGTTAATGCGGCAATACGAAAAAGCCTTTGAAAAACACAAGATCTCCGTTGCACAGATCCTGTTAACAAAGGAAGAGATCCAAAACAGTGAACGCGCGGCAAATACCCGCAATTGCATCTTCACTTTATTGAACGAAAAAGTTGTCCCGATCATCAATGAAAATGATACGGTTGCCGTCGATGAAATAAAGATCGGCGATAACGACAATTTAGCCGCCCTTACCGCAAAGCTTATCGGCGCCGATATTCTGGTGATCTTAACCGATGTCGACGGATTTTACATGCAAGACGAAAACGGCAAAGAACAAGTCGTGCCAACCATCGAAAAAATATCGCAAGAAGTAAAAAATGCGGCCGGAGGGACACTCTCCCATCATGGGACCGGCGGCATGACGACAAAGATCCAGGCGGCCGAGATCTGTTCCGGCGCCGGCATCTATACATCCATCATCAACGGCCGCAAAAACGGTGCGCTCGAAAGGGTATTATCCGGAGCCGGGATCGGGACACTTTTTACTCCGCCAAACAATTGAATTCCACCCCATTTCTTGCTACAATTTTACCCTGTCCAATTCTTATATTTTAGAAAGGGGTATATTCGTGAAAAGTAAAGTATTTGTTCTGTCCCTTGTTATCGCTTCGCTAGTCTGCGGTGTTTTTCTTTCCGGCTGCGGTCCGACCAAAAAATCCAATCAGAGAGTAGTTGAATTCTGGGTCATGCCCAATTCGCTAAATCCTGTTGGTGACATCGAGACCCTCCTCAAGCCATTTGAGGCAAAAACAGGGATCAAGGTCAAAGTAACTTCGGTCGACTGGGGTGCGGGCTGGTCAAAAATCACGACTGCCGCTACATCCGGCGACGTTCCGGATATCGCTCAACTTGGATCGACATGGGTTTCGGCAATTGCCGCCATGGGCGCGCTTGAAGAGCTTTCGAAAGAAGCCATCGCCTCTCTCGGCGGATCAAAAGCCTTTGTTCCTGTTGCCTGGTCAACGACCGGCGTTGAAAATTCCGGTAAAACAAACGCAGTCCCATGGTTCGTTGATGCAAGAGCATTATTTTACAGGACCGATGCGCTGGAAAAAGCAAAATTAACCGCAAAAGACCTCGATAATTGGGATTCATTCAAAACTTCATTAAAGAAAATATTTGACGCAGATATCGTCCTTAACGGCCAATCTATGGCACCGCTTGGCATCGCCGGTAAAAACGACTGGAACGTTGTTCACTCGCTTGCTCCCTGGATCTGGATGGCGGGCGGAGACTTTTTATCATCCGATAGAAAAACCTGTATCCTCGACAGCGACGAAGTTTTCAACGGATTAACTTATTATATGGGCCTCGTCAAAGAAGGGGTCGTCCCGACAGAGTATCTTGAATTAAATACCGCCCAGGTCAGCGGCAACTTTAACAGCAGCGCCGTCTCCATGTATTTTGACGGACCATATGAAGTCAGAACTTTAACCAGGCCAGCCGAAGAAGGCGGAGCACAAGGCTCTCCGGCTGCAAAGAATTTTGCTGTAACCGGCTATCCCAAAGGGCCCAAGGGACGGATCACTTTTGTCGGAGGATCACAGCTCGCAATTTTCAAACAATCAAAGAATAAGTCCGATGCCTTTGAAGTAATAAAATATTTAACCTCGACGATGCCGCAAGTCGACTATGCGAAAGCTTCCGGTTTTCTTCCGGCAAGAGCCGACGCTTTTGACGATCCATATTTTTCGGCAGACCCAAAGCGCAGAGTTTTCAAAGAGGCCGTTTTCTATGGCAAAACATATCCTTCGATTCCAAGCTGGGGACTGCTTGAGCCTATCCTAACCCGGCGGTTCGGTATTATTTGGGATTATGTTTCCAGCGGTCAAGACCTCAAATCCGAAATACTTAAAGAACAACTGAAATTAGCGAAGCAAGAAGTCGAATCTATATTAAGGCAAAAGTAGCCTTAAAGGATACAAAATGTGCGGGATATTTGGATACATAGGCAATAAGGAAGCGGTCCCTTTCATTGTAGAGGGATTAAAAAAACTTGAATACCGGGGATACGACTCCGCCGGTATCGCCACTCTGCATATGGGAAAGCTTTTTGTATCCAAGTGCGTCGGGAAGATCTCCGAGCTTGAAGGGACACTGGAACAAAAACCGATCAATGGTTCCGTCGGAATTGGTCACACGCGCTGGGCAACGCACGGACAGCCATCGCACGCGAATTCCCATCCCCATGAAGACTGTAAATCCGAGCTGGTCGTCGTCCATAACGGGATCATTGAAAACTTCCTTGATCTTCGCGCCGAACTGATCGAAAGAGGCCACATATTTAAATCAACGACCGATACCGAAGTTGTCGCCCATCTTATCGAAGAACATTTTGAAGGCGACCTATTCGATGCTGTTCGCAACTCTCTTACACATATCCGCGGCTCCTATGCCCTTGCCGTTATTTCCGAGAATAACCCGGACAAGATCATTGCAGCACGCTTTGGCAGCCCGCTCATTGTCGGCTACGGAGAGGAGGAGATCTTTCTCTCTTCTGATATTCCGGCAATTTTAAAATATACCAGCAAAGTCGTTCATCTTGAGAATGGAGAGATCGCGGAAATAACGACCAAAGAAGCAAAATTTTCCACCATGGCCGGGAAACCGATCGAAAAAGAGATCACCTATATTTCCTGGGACCCGGAATCCGCCGAAAAGGGGGGCTATTCCCATTTCATGCTCAAAGAGATCCATGAACAGCCGAACGCAATTAGAAACACCATCAAGGGCCGCGTTGAAGCTGAAAATCATAAGATCCATTTTGACGAATTAAATTTAACCGATGAAGAGATCAAGAAAGTGAACCGGGTCGTCTTCACCGCTTGCGGAACGTCTTGGCACGCGGGTCTGGTTGGAGAATATTTATTCGAACAGCATGCCAAGCTTCCGACCGAAGTCGAATATGCGGCCGAATTCCGATACCGCAACCCGATCATTGATGAAAATACGCTCGTGATCGCGATAACCCAATCCGGAGAGACCGCCGACACCCTCGCCGCCGTTTGGGAAGCAAAGGCTAGAAATGCTAAAGTGATCGCAATCTGCAACGTTGTCGGTTCAACTGTCGCCAGGGAAGCGGACGGAGTAGTTTATACCAATGCCGGCCCGGAGATCGGGGTTGCATCAACCAAGGCTTTTACTACTCAACTCACGATCGTATATTTATTAGCCATTCTTTTTGGAAAGAGGCACGGCAAGATCAGCGAAACAGAATCAATTAAGCTAATTAATGAACTTATCGAACTTCCACAAAAGATCGAAGAGGTCCTCCTGACAGAAAAACATGTTGAGGAAATAGCCGAAAAGTTTAGCCATGCGACCAACGCCTTGTATCTTGGACGCGGGAAGGGCTTCCCGGTCGCACTTGAAGGGGCTCTAAAATTAAAGGAAGTCGCCTATGTCCATGCGGAAGGCTATCCGGCAGCAGAGATGAAACACGGACCGATCGCCTTGATCGACAAGAACATGCCGGTAGTTGTGCTTGCACTTTCCGGCCGCAGATTTGAAAAGATCCTGGGAAACATCGAAGAAGTAAAAGCGCGCGGCGGGCAGGTAATTGCCATTGCAACCACGGGCGAAAAAAATATCGCAGGCAGGGTCGATGAAGTGATCTTCGTCCCGCCATCCAGCGTCGCCCTCTCTCCTATCCTTGCGGTCATCCCTCTACAGATGCTGGCATATTATATTGCCGTTAAAAGAGGCTGTCATGTCGACCAGCCAAGAAACCTTGCAAAGTCTGTTACGGTAGAATAGCCGCTTTTGACTATCGCCTTAAAAAATGATATAAAGATATCCCATGGATACGCCTAAATACCATATAAATAGCGACGGTTCGTTTGTTATTGAAAACTATAACAGCGCCCCTACTTTTTCAAGCTTTTTCCCGGGAATAGCGGGAATTTTTGGCTCTCCAATGTGGGTTTTTTATACCAACCGCGGCCAGTGCATTACCTCCGCCGGCGTTGAAGATAAAAATGGCGCTATCATCGAATTTAACGCCGCAAACAAAGCCTATCGAACCGTCTCCCTTCAAGGGTTCAGGACCTTTATTAAGGTGGACGGGAAATATTACGAGCCTTTCAGTGAAAGGAACCAGAACAAAAGAGAAATGTTCATTTATCCCGATAGCCTCAAGATCGTGGAAAGGAACAGCCCGCTTAAGATAGAGATCGAAATAACCTACTTTACGGTCCCGAATGAAGCCTTCCCCGCCCTGGCTCGGATCGTCAAAATAACCAATCTATCGGCAAAGGCAAGAAAGATCGAAGTAATTGACGGTCTGCCGATCGTGATCCCTTTTGGTTTTAACAATTCGCTCCTAAAAATGATAAGCCAGACCATTGAAGCCTGGTGCGTTGTAGAAAATATTGAAAAGAACGCTCCTTTTTACAAGCTAAAGGTTATGCCGGCTGACGCTTCCGAAACTAAATATATCGAACAAGGGAATTTTTTTGTATCATTCGCAAATATAAAAGGAAAAGATGTTTCTTCCGATATAATCATAAACCGAACCTCGATCTTTGGCCAAAACACCAGCCTTGAATTGCCGATAAGTTTCATTGATAGCAAGAATTTTCTCCCTCCTAAAAACCAACAAACCGAAGGGATCACCCCGGCGGCTTTTTCATATAATAAGGCTTCTTTGCCCGGCAAAGGATCTTTTGAGATCTGCTCGATCCTGGGAAGAGCGGAAAACCTTCAATCCCTGAATAAAATAAAAAAACGGGTCACCAATCGAAAATACTTGGGGGGAAAACTCGCCGAAAACCGGGGATTGATCGATTCTATCTGCGATTCGATCCATTCGCAAACTGCGGCGCATAATTTCGACCTATATTCTAAAACAACCTTCCTCGACAATGTAATGCGCGGCGGACTTCCGGTGAAAGCCGGCAAGAACACGCTCTATGTTTATTATCGCAAGCATGGGGATATGGAACGGGACTACAACGATTTCAAGCTTATGCCGACCTATTTCTCGCAGGGGAACGGAAATTACCGCGATGTAAACCAAAACAGAAGGAACGATCTCTTTTTCTTTCCGGAAATAAACGATAAAAATATCATTCGATTTTATAACCTGATCCAGTTGGACGGCTATAATCCGCTGGTAGTCATAGGCAGTAAATTCTATTTAAAGTCGAAAGAAGACGCAAAAGGCCTGCTGGATACCCACGTAAAAGAGATAAAAGACGGCTGGGCCAAGATCATGTCAAACCCTTTTATTCTCGGTATTTTATTAAAAGAAATGGAAAAAAGGGACGTTGAATGGAAAACCTCCCGCGAAGAATTCATAAATGACCTGCTGGCTAAGGTCGAGATAGAGGAAGGAGCTTCGCATGGAGAAGGCTTCTGGACCGACCATTTCGCCTACAATACGGACCTGCTGGAAAGTTTTGAAGGGATCTATCCAGAAAAAGTAAAAGAGCTATTTTTCGATAAAAAGATCTTTACCTTTTTTGATAATGACCATGTTGTCGTAGACCGAAAAGAGAAATACCGCCTGGTCGGAGGAAATGTCCGACAATATGAAAGCGTCAAACTCGATAATGAAAAAAACCGGCTGATCGTTGGCCGAGAAACGCATCCAAACCTTGCCAGGAAAGAGCAAGGCAAGGGAGAAATTTACCGAACAACATTGATAGCTAAAATTCTCTGTATTGTCGCAAGCAAAGCGGCCTCCTTTGACGCAGAGGGGATCGGACTGGAGATGGAAGCGGAAAAACCGGACTGGTATGATGCGCTGAACGGCCTTCCCGGGCTTCTTGGCTCATCCCTTTCTGAAACATTGGAGCTTAAAAGGCTCTGCGCGTTCACCCTTAAATATCTTGGTCATGAAAATGAAATTCAGCTGCCAATAGAATTACTCGATTTCATTGAAGGTCTAAAGGGCAGTATAACTTCAAACGACAGCTTCGCTTATTGGAAAACAGCCTATGACCTAAAAGAAACCTATCGAAATAAGACGAGGCTTGGGATCGGCGGAGAAGAAAAACCGCTTTCAAGTAGCGCTGCAACGGAATTCCTAAACAATGTAGTCACAAAATGCGACCTGGCTGCCAAAAAAGTCCTGGAAAAATATAACAACTACTACACCTATTTCATCAATGAAGTTGAAGACTTTGAATTAAGCACATCGAAAGAAATTATCATCAAGAAATTCAATCAAAAACCCCTCCCTCTATTTCTGGAAGGTTTTGTTCATGCCCTTAAAGTTGAGAAAGACAAAAATATCCCGAAAATGGTAAAGCAAAGCCCTCTGTACGATAAAAAGCTAAAGATGTACAAAGTAAATTCATCGCTGAACAACACTTCCATGGAGATCGGGCGCGCTAGGGTCTTCACTCCCGGCTGGCTGGAGAATGAATCGATCTGGCTGCACATGGAATACAAATATATCCTTGAATTATTAAAAGCCGGAATGCACAAAGAATTTTTCGGTGATTTCAAGAATGTCCTAGTTCCCTACATGGACGCGAATCAATACAAACGAAGCACCTTGGAAAACTCTTCTTTTATCGTTAGTAGCGCAAACCCAAATAAGGAGAATCATGGCCGTGGATTTATTGCCCGACTCTCCGGCGGCGCCGCCGAATTTATCGATATGTGGATCATAATGATGGCCGGCAAAAAACTCTTTTCTCTCGATGAAAAGGGTCAACTCATATTTAAGCTTACCCCTACCCTTCCGGCTTGGCTATTTAAAAACGGAGAATTGTCCTTCAAACTGCTTAGCACAATTGATGTAACCTACAAAAACCCGAAGAAGAAAAACACTTTCGATGGCGGCGTATCGCCGATATCCTACAAATTAACCCTAGATACCGATGAAGAAGTAGAAATTAGTTCACCTATTATCCACGAACCGCATGCAAGCCAGATCCGAGAAAGAAAAGTTAAAAAGATCGTTGTTCTTCTTTCATAATCCACCTCCCGTTCTATGAAATTTTGACCTATTTTTTACGATAATTGGACATGAGTACTGCATCAGTAACTTTAATTAAGCCACCTGTTAACACGCGAGTAACCCTAGGGAATCTCAGGCGAATAGCTCAAAAAATAGCTCTCGACCCTAAGGAATTATTACCAGTTGAACCTTTTACTAACCTTCATGGAACAAATATTAGAGTAACGGCAAGAACAGCAACTATGGAAAGCTATTTATCCATCTTTCGGGTCGATCCCGGGGTCAGTTATTTTGTCTCCCCGGTTGGCATCAGTATTGTTGCTTGCGAGCCGGAAAATAGTTCCGAAAGCGATCGTTACGTAGAAGAGCGCAAGCTCGTGGTTGAGTGGGCTGCCTTAGATCAGCCTGTCCAGAAAGGTCCCGATTATGAATGGAACCATTATACAACCTGCTATGCGCGTGCTGTCGTAAAGAACAAAATTCCCCTTGCCAGCTCGTTTATGATCAAGGTCCCTTATTTCGCAAGACCAGCGCCGGGACAGGGTGACAATGGCGGCGAGCCGCGAAACATTGCCGGATATCTAAGATGTTTTCTATTTTCCTGGTCAGACATCGAAAGCAGAGAGCTCCCCTTCGACTCTTTATTTTTACCAAATTTAGATTGGAATATTATCTCCCACCCGTCGCCCCATCTGCCAGTACTCCCAATACACCCGGAGCGTCCCATTATTCATGAAACAATGTCCGACCACAAAGAAGTTTATACTGCATTAACCCATTTTCATCCCTCAAAGAATAATAAAGTATTGATCCTTAACTTGGACGCACATCACGATTTTGGGTATGGAAATGAGAACCTCTCTACTTTAAGTTGCGGTAATTGGGCCGGCTGGGCCGAAAGGGATGGGTTTGCGCGCGTAGTCCATCTTCCGTCATATTTTAGAAATGCAAACTATGCCCTTCCACCGGCGGAAAGACAGGAAAACAACTGGAATACCGAAAGCCGCCGCCGTTCAATCCTTGAAGAAGTCCAATTAATCCTTCAGGGCGAAGATATCTCCGAAATCTGGCTAACCATTGACGATGATTCTTTCTCGCTTCGGGCACCCGCTAATAAATACGAGGGCAACTATGCTAAAGAAGCCTGGACCGGTAGACCGTATCACATGCAGCCCGCCGAGATCGAAAAAGAGCTTCTCGCTCTGAAAGAATTTTTAACGGTAAACGGCATACAATTACACCGAATCTTGCCCTGCTCTTCGCCTGAATATTTAGGAATACCTACAAAAGAATCCTCCGAATATATACGCACAATAGACAAATTAATCCAGCAGGTTTTTATCTAATATATTTGCTATAATGCCTCTATTATGTTCCCCTTTGGCGTAACGTTTTATCCGGACCAGTGGCCGCAAGATACTTGGGATAAGAATCTCAAGGAGATAAAAGCGGCCGGGTTCAACATTATCCGCTTCGGCGAGATGAGCTGGGACCTTTTTGAACCGACCCTTGGAAAATTTGATTTCTCGGTATTTGACGCCGCCATGGATGCCTGCCATAAACATGGCTTAAAAGTCCTCCTTGGCATCCCAACCTCTCAAGTTCCACCCTGGTTCCACAAGAAATTTGGCGGAAGCCGTCCGGTAGCCCAAGACGGGACGCTCTATCCGGAATACGGCCCCCGGCCAAACGTCTGCAAAGATAACCGCAATTACAGGATCCTTGCTGAGAATCTGGCAAAAAACATCGCCTCTCGCTACCGCAAACATCCGGCTCTTTATATGTGGCAGGTTGATAACGAACCGGTCTATCCGCCGCTTGACCATACCACCAGTAACGACTTTTGCCATTGCGAAGACAGCCGCCTGGCGTTTATCGTCTGGGTTAAGAAAAAATACGGCTGTATTGAAAAGGTAAACGAAGCCTGGGGGTCAAAATTCTGGACCAATACCCTTTCCTCTTTTGAAGATATTAGGACGCCCAAAGGCGGCGTTTGGGAAGCCGTTTCGCCGCATGTCTTTCTGGATTGGTTCAGATTTAAATCCGACCGGATCACCGAATGGGTAAGCCATCTGGCAAAGATCGTAAAAGAGATCGATCCCGAACATAAAGTCGGGACCAATGGATTTATTGGGATCTGCACGCGAACCCCGGAACACGATCTTGTCCCGGCCAATTTAGACTGGTACGGCCTGGACGTCTATCCCAAAGGGAACAGCATGACCCCCCTCGATTATTCTTTCGCGCTCGATCTATGGAGAAGCTTCACCCGCGGGACTTCTGCAGAATTCCATATTACAGAACTCCAGGGCGGGCAAAACGTCCGCTGGGGATCGCCAAATTATGTAGAGGGACCGGAGATAGAAGGTTGGACCAAAACCGCCCTTAAACACGGCGCTAAAGCCATTTTGTATCATGCATGGAGACCGCCCTTGTTTGGGGCGGAAACGGGAGGGTTTGGGATACTAAAAACTGATGGATCATCGACCAAGCGGCTGGAAGTAGTTACTAAGCTTGCAAAAGAAATACTAAATCCGAAATACGAAACTCTAAACAAATCTAAAAATCTAAATTCTAAAGTCGCGATTGCGTATCTGAGAAGCTCCGAAGTCCAAACCTACCAAGAACAGGGGCCGCCTAGAGCGATCGTTGGCCAATGGGAGCCCGTCCGCTCCGATATCGGCGTTATGCACTCGCTTATGTCGATGCAGGGGGCTTATAATGCGGTTTTCAAAGGAACTCCGATCGATTTTATCTTTGAAAGAGATCTTGATTCGGTAAATCTTCAATACAAAACGATCCTGCTTCCAAACCCATACCTCTTATCCGAGAAACAGTATGCCAACTTAAAAAAATGGATCGCAGCCGGTGGGACTTTAATTACAGAGGCCCGTTTCGGCTTAAAAAATGAAAACGGACATCTTTACCCTAACCCCCTTCTCGAGGATCTCATGGGAGTAACGCATGAATATACTATCCCAACGCCAAAAGGCTTTTTTGACGGGATTAAAGAGAAAAACCTGCCTACCGGCAGGCAGGCAAAAAAACCACAAATTATCACTAAAAAGATCGGCAAGGGGAAAGCGATCTACGCTAACTTTAGTTTATTTTTAGAGATCAAAAACGGCAACAAAAAGCTATTGCAATTCATCAAAAAAACCGTTTAATTCGCTAATTTTGCCTTCTTTCTTTTTTATGCTAAAATTATAAATAATAGCTTTTACTACTGAAAGGATAAAAAATACAATGTCTAAATACGGTTATTTCGATAAAGATAATAAGGAATATGTGATCACTCGGCCCGATACTCCCCTTCCATGGATCAACTACCTCGGCGCAGAAGAATATTGCGCGCTAATGTCCAATACAGCCGGCGGCTATAGCTTCTATCGCGATCCTAAAGAACGGAGAATCACTCGCTATCGCTATAACAATGTCCCGATGGACCGCGGCGGCCGCTATATTTATGCCCGCGACAACGACAGCAAAGATTATTGGTCCGTCTCCTGGCAGCCGGTTATGAAACTCGACAAATATGAATGCCGCCATGGGATAGGCTATACAACCATCGCTGCAGAATACGCCGGCGTAAAAACCAAGACCACCTATTTTGTCCCGCTAGGCGAAAATCTGGAGATCTGGATGCTTGAAGTCAGCGCCGAAGAAGATAAAGATCTCTCCCTTTATCCTTTTGTTGAATTCTGTCTCTGGGACGCATTAAATGATATGACCGATTATCAATACAACCTGAATATCGGGCAAACCGAATATAAAGACGATATTATTTATCATATTTCCCGCTATCGCGTAACTCAAGATGTGGTCGGCTTCTTGGCCTGCACCAATGCAACGCCCGAAGGCTATGACACCCAGCGCCGCGATTTCATGGGGACCTACGGCGATTTCTCAAATCCGCGCGCAGTTATCGAAGGAAAGATGAATAATTCGATCGCCTGCGGCTGGTCACCGGTCGGCGCCCTAAAAGTCCCCTGTAAACTTAAAGCCGGCGAGACCAAGACTTTCATTTTTGTCCTCGGATTTTCCGAAGATATTAAAGAACCGGCAAAAAAGGTAAAAAAATATTCCGACAAAGCCCTAATTGAAAAAGAATTGAAAAAACTCGCCGCCTATTGGGAAGAAAACCTAAATAAATTTTCAGTTCAGACACCCGACGCCGAACTAAACCTTATGGCGAATACTTGGAACCAGTATCAGTGCCGAACGACCTTCAACTGGTCTCGTTCCGCTTCCTATTATGAATCGGGAATTGGCCGGGGAATGGGCTTCCGCGATTCAAATCAGGACACGCTCGGCTTTGTTCATATGATCCCGGAGAAAGTTAAGGGAAGGATCATGGACCTGGCCGCTACCCAGCTCCCAGACGGCAGCGCTTATCATCAGTATTCGCCGTTAAGCAAAAAAGCTAATCCTTCCGACCACAAGTACGGAGACGACCATCTCTGGCTTATCTATTCTATTGCCAGCTACGTTAAAGAAACAGGGGATATCGCATTCCTTAAAGAAAAAGTAACGTTCGCGGGCAAAGGAACTGGAACAATGTACGAGCATATGGCTCGGGCAATTAATTTTGCAGTAAAAAATATCGGCGGACGCGGGCTCCCCAAGATCCTTTTTGCCGATTGGAACGATTGTCTGAACCTTGATCAGGGTAAAGGGAAGGCCGAATCGGTCATGGTCGCCCAAATGCTGGTCGGCGCCGCCTATGAAATGGCCAAGATCGCGAAGCTCCTTGGTAAAAAAGCGGATATTACCAAATATAATAAAATTGGTGATAAAGTTAAGGTCGAAGTTAACAAAAAAGGCTGGGATGGCGAGTGGTACATCCGGGCTTTTACCGACGACATGGAACCGGTCGGTTCAAAAAAATGTAAAGAGGGTAAGATCTATCTTGAAACCCAGGCTTGGGCAGTCCTTTCCGGAACGGCCGATGAAAAGCGCGGGAAACAGTGCATGAATTCGGTCCACAAACATCTTGCCACCGAACACGGTATTCAAGTTATGACCCCACCCTACTCCAAATTCTATTATCAATACGGATCGATCGGCGTTTATCCTCCGGGATTAAAAGAGAACGGAGCGATCTTCTGCCATCCTAATCCGTGGGCCATGGTCGCGGAATGTATGCTCGGTAACGGCGACAGGGCTTACGAATATTATCGTTCAATTTTGCCGGCGGCAAGAAATGATATTGCGGATCTGCACAAAACCGAACCGTATGTTTATTGCCAGATGATCGCCGGTAAATTTCACAAAGATTTTGGCGAAGGAAAGAATTCCTGGTTAACAGGATCAGCCTGCTGGAACTTCGTTGCGGTTTCCCAACATATTTTGGGGATCAAACCTGAATATTCGGGATTAAAGATCGATCCTTGCATCCCTAAAGCCTGGAAAGGTTTTTCGGCTAAGAGAACTTTCCGCGGAGCGGATTATTTGATCACCGTAAGAAACCCGAATGGCGTCAGCAAAGGGATAAAATCTGTAACGATTGACGGAAAACCGGCAAATTCGAACATAATCCCTACTGTAAAAGGGAAAAAAGAATATAATATTGAAGTGGTGATGGGCTAATAGAATGAAATTAATAAAAATATCCCTTATCGTAGTAATTATTATTTCTGCGATCCTCATAGGATATTATTTTGTTAATAAAAACCAAGCAACCCCCGGCACTATGATCGAGGAGAAGATCACCGTCATCAATAACACGCCGGATGAAATAAAATTTGTCAGCTGCCGGGCGACCGCAAAAGGGACAATTGAAACAACGACCATTTTTGGCCCGATCCTATCTAACAAAAACAGCACCGGCTTTCTAAAAGTATCGTATCCGAACGGGATCTTCACGGTCGAAGCAACGCAGTTCATTAAGGGGAAAGAAGTTACCGCAAGCCCGTTCACCGCACATATGAAGAAAGAAGCACCGCTAACGCCCGTTACACTGACCCTAGGGACAATTCCTTGGGGAAAAGACCAAGTTAAAGCAGTTTGGCAAAAAGTCGAATGGGACTTGCCTTAGGCCACGCTTCCGGCACCAATGATCCTTCTCGCAACAACTAATTCCGCATAAGGACTATCTTTCCCTTCCGCTATTGGCTTCAAGTCCGTCCCACTAATTACTAGTTTTCTATTATTATCAAGAGTAAGGACATGAACTCCAGGGTTTATGGAAGGTTCAACAACATAAACGCCCATTCCTTCCCAATCATATCTTATCCTCATGCCAGGATTAACTTTCCGCATAATTGCGCCTTCCGGCAGCATTACGCCAGTTTTTAAAAGTTTATTGATTGCCGTAATAAGAAAATAAAGACTATCCGCCCTTACGCGCATACCAGCGCTTGTGAACCTGGCTTCAATCCCTTGAGGAAAAATCCCGATATCGTGCCCATAGTTTATTGCATCGACTATTTCAATCAACAGTTTGCCTTTAACTTTACCGACCTCATATTTGTCATTGCCTTCCCTGACAGAAACCCGATCAATAACAAGGTCGCGAAATTCGATCTCTTGTATGCAATCTCGAATTGCATCTGTAAAGAACGTTAAAACTCGTTGGACTCCCCCAACTTGATCGTCCAGAACTTCGATCGCAATTTCCGGGGAAACAGTTCTTTCTCTAATGGCTCTTTTTACTGCCTCAAAATCTTCCAAACGACAGCGCCGGCCAGCCGGAGTGATAATTTCTTTGCTTAATACTCTCCCTCTATATTCTGGTTTTCGCGCCATTTGTTGTATGTGTGATAATTGCATATTTGATTGATTTCCATATGAATATCAGCATTTATTAAAAATAATTTCAGCCTATTTTAACTGTGAAAACAAACAAAAAGGGTTAGGAATCATTCCTAACCCTTTTATAAATATCCGCAAACAGAAACTAAATTATTTCGTCCCAAACCTCGTCGTATAAACCGCCCCTAATCCGCAAAGGCAGGCAATTAGTTTAACCAAGAACCCTACAAAGGGGATAAATCCAACCAGGCTTAAAAGCAATACGCCAAGCAAAGTTTCGGTCATCAACGAAAGACCTTTAATTCTGAAGGCATAAAATGTTTTTTTGCCAAGGAGATGCGCCGCCGCCGTATAGCCAAAAATACCGGCCGACATCGCCAAAATGATCCAGACCGGCACCAAAAGCATGCCGACCAGAGAGATAAACAACACGATAATTATTGGAATAAATAAGACCAACAACAGCGTTCCGATCAAAAAGCTGACCAACACATCTTTTTCGATCCGCCCCGAAACTTTTCCGATCTGTTTTGTAAATATGGCTACGAGAATAATTGTTAAGATAATAAAACCGATAAAATTAAGCACTTCAAAAATTGCGATCCCTGTTAAGAACCCTTCTTTGGTGAAAAATGAAACCACTGGAGATACCGCCGGGATCGAAACCTCAACTATATCTCCTTTCAATATTGCCCCTGGTTCCTTCATTATCCTCCCGCCAACCGAAACAACGCTCCCTCCGACCATGGCAGAATCTTTTAAGAAAACCGACCCGCCAACGCAAACCACATCCTCATCTACCCGCCCATAGATGGTAATAGATCCACCAACGTCTACGGCAGTTTTAACGACGGACCCTTCGGGGATAGTAATACTTTCGCCGATCTTAATAAGGGATTGTTTTTCTTTTTCCAGTTCTTTAACAATGGCAAAACATGAAACTCCGGCGGAAATAACAAGCATTGCAACAAGCGAAGAGAATAATATTTTTTTGAGCATCGTAGTACCTCCAGTAAGATTTTCTAGGTGAATTATACGGAGCTGGCAAGGCTATGTCAATCGAAAAAATAGTTGGCTGGGGGACAGGGGCTCGAACCCCGATTCTCGCCTTCAAAGGGCGGTGTCCTACCATTAGACGATCCCCCAACGCACTTCGTGCAAATAACAAATTCCAAATGAACAAATGACAAATTATTGAATTAATATTTAATAAAAAATATAAGCTGAAAGCATACATCCATTTGACATTTGTAATTGGTCATTTGTCATTAATTAGTATATCCGTTTTGTTGAAATTTTTCCACTTTTTTGACGATAATATAAGCGGAATGGTAAATCAAATTGGCCCGCGGCCAACATTAGTACAAAGGCTTATAGCCCCCACAGTAACCTGGGGGTTGAGCCACATATTAACGTATCCAAACCGGAAAGCGGTCGCCGGGAGCTTGCGCGAGTTAGCAATAGGTTTCACTTTTGAACAGCGGTCAGAATTAATTCACCTTCTCTTTGTTAACGGGGTCATCCAGACAAAATTTTCTTCTCTTTCTCCCGAAGAACTTCAGCATTATCATATTAAAAAAGACCTTCGTCTAAAAACATTAAGAACATTTATATATTATTTTAATCGGTCCGATTCATTTCCGGAATACAAGATCCATTTCATCGGCGCCCAGTTTACGCTTGAAAAAGTTGAAGTCAAAGCCCCCGCAGCAGTTCCTGAAATAGAAGTAAACGCAACACAACCCAGTTTACAAATTAGTTTGCACAGAATATTTTATCACGCTAATCGCCCATTAAGCTTAAGGCAGATCCACGCTGAGCTCTCGAGCCCAGTTGAAGAGGGAGTCCCTGCAATTCAGGCATCTACAGAGGATATTAGTTTCTTTTTAGGAAGAATGATGGAAAAAGGGTCAATATTAAGAACTTTCCCGGGAACAGACGATTTACCGCGGTTTTGCGCGTCATTCCTAGCAAAAAGATGGACAAATGAAGGGGTCCTCTGTCCCCTTTCTTATTCTGTTGAGGATGGAGACCATTCTGCAGCGATCTATCGGGGAGACGCTGAAGCTCATTGCCGAAAAGGAACCCTGCATAAAGTATTAACAATTGAAGGACAACTGCTTTATGCCACGCCTTTATATATGCTTACCCATAAAGATGAATATGCTTTGCTATCTACAGGCAAGAAGGAAAAAGCAACGATCATCTTCTGCCAAGCAGCTGATATTCCGGTTCTTGTCGAAAAAGGAAAAATACTTCTCGGAAGAACAGACGAAGGACAAGAGATCAATATTCTTGCTGAACATCAACAAGCATATCGATTTGAAATATTTAACATTTTTGCCCAAGAAGCATTGCACTCCGTCCCCGAAACTGACCAGGCCGCTACCTATCAAAGATTGCGGGTCGCTTTCAATGCCGGATATCTGGCGCATGCCCCCACTTCAATTGACGCCTATATTTCTGAGGCACGATTAGTTAGAGGCATGGGCGGAGGAGACAATGCAATAACTATGGCTCTCCTGGGAGACAAAAAAGGAGTGGCGCAATTAAGGAAAGGAACGGTCTTCACTCCTGCTGAAATTGAAGTTCTTGATAGATCCTTTGATGCATTAAACCTGCTCACGCATCTGCCTTTCCCATATAAACCGGGTTTTTCCCACTGCCTGCAGAATTTTCTCTATTTTCTTTACGATGCTTCCTTAAATTATGACGTTTACCTTCTAGTCCTCGCTAGAAAATACGAAGGGATGGTCAAACTTTCACAAACGGGAGGACAAATACCTGAATCTGTCGCGCTCGACATGGAGCTGGTCGTTGCTCCACAAGCTAAGAAGAGGGGGTTCCCATTTTTACACGATGAAGCATGCGACCTTCTGGCTCGCCAAGCAAACCCTGAAGGATACCAGCGCGCATCCGCCCAACTCCAAACTTTAGCCCAAATGCCGCTGGATAGGGCAAAGAGCCGCTTACATCAAACAGTTGATTCAATTAAAAAAAGAATGGTCAAAGAATTGGGGTTTCCGATATCGGTCAAATATAGAATAAAAGAGGTCTCATCGGCCATGCAAAAGGAAAGCATAGAAAGAGCCGAATTTTGCGACTTTTTTGGAGGAAGATTTATTTGCAGCACTTTAGCCGAAGCAAAGGCGGTCTCTGCCTGGCTATCAAATAACCTTATCCCCGTCGGGGAAGCTGATCTGCCACCCGGAACAAAAGGAGTTGAAGATAATCTTGAAACTCCCAGAAAAACCGGCTGGAAGGGATGGCGCGGCTATTTCTATGTCTCCGATAGAGATAGAATTTCTGAAGGTCCGATAATTGCCTCTTTGCAAGTACTAACCACCGATATGGATAAAGCCGACCGCTTGGGAGAATACGGCCATTGGCTCTACAAATCGGTTCGGGCCTCAATAAAATGGGCTAAAGAGCTTGGTGCAAGATGGAAACAGCAGCTTTTTGATCCTGTCCCAGCAGATGCGTATTCTGGTATCCCATCAGAAGATTATCGCGTCGATCAGGAAAGAGCGCAAAAGTATAACACGGTTTTTGTCCTCCCCCTCAAAGCTGGGGATGAAACTCCAAAAGATATTCAGTCCCTTTTTGCAGCAGGATCTCCGGCGATCTTGCGCCCTGGCAGGGAATCGCCGGTATATGATCTGGTAGCCTTTCGCTCTTTTGGAAATCTAATGACCGAATCGCATATCTGTGAGGTATATACCCTTTCGTATAGCAAAACACAGGGACGCATCGTTGCTGCTCCATATAAAAAAGGACAGGCCAGATGCGGTTTTAAAGAAAAACTCCCAAGGCACGCTTTTGTTATTATTAGGGAAGATCCGGCGGGAGGGAAACCGCTTGGCGATGCAGACCTCGCAGAGATCGTGAATAACAAATCCAGCTCCTTTCGAGCAGTTTTTCTCGCCAGGCTTGAACTTGAAAGAAGAAAAAGAAACCGAGGAAGCGTACAAATGACGCACGAAGTTGTAATTGGTAGCTTCTCACAAGTAGGTATCCAAAATCCGGCGGCAAGAAGATATTTCCTCACTGCTCAAAACGGCCGAGAAAAGATCCAGGAAGCACTCTCAAGGCTCGGGCTAAAAGACGAAATAGAACTCTTTGCAGCCATTGGTCTTGATCTTCTTGGCGAGACAAAAATCAAAGAGCTTCTTTCGATCTTCGATGCCAGAGAAGAACATCGCGCCGGGAACAACAATACTTACACGACAACAGTAACTGCCCCCAATCATCGGCAATTGATCCCAACCACATTGAGCGGATTAGAACAATTTGATATCATGCAATTATCGCTTGATGTGGAATCGCGCTCTTTAGGAGTAAATCCTGTAAAGATCACCATTCTGTCAAAACCCAAAGGAACGCTTGTTCAATATGGTCAAATAAAAGCAAAGCTTGATAATCTAGGATCCGACCCCTTGTTCGCTTCACCGGTCCATGCCGCGGATGATCCATCTGTGTTTTATACGATCGAAGTCGGCCTTTCTACAAAAACCCCCATTGCGAACTGGAACACGATTCACGAGATAACCTCCGCAATGCAGGCTTCATTCAGAAAAGGAGGTTTTGTTTCGGTAAAACTAGGAAACATATTGGAAGGAGAAAGCACGGGTTCTTTTGTTTTTCAGGTCCACGGAATTGATAGCCCTTCGGCAACCGAAAAAAAGATCTCCGAATCCGTTCGTGAATCGATCAGCCCATTCTGGGACGCCGAGGAAGGCCGTAACTTTACGGTTACAGTAATTTAATTACGCGGTTTTATAAAGCTCTCTGACAATCTGTTCTTCTTTTTCGGTAAGGATTTTCCCGCGCCTTTGCATTGTCGTCTTTACAGTCCCAATAAATTTTTCAATCTCCACTTTCCCCACATCTCCCCACGCAAAATTAGGCACAAATTTCGGCGTCACTCCTCCGCCCCAAACATTCGCCCCCACCCCGATCACCGAACCAGTATTGATCAAGGTTCCTATTCCGGTTTTTGCATAATCCCCGATGAAACAACCCAGGAACTGCTGACCAGTATCTATGACCCCTTGCCCCTTCGACCCTTCGACACTTGCAACTTTTACTGTCCCATAATTATTTTTCAGGTTAGAATTTGTCGTCCCTGCACCAAGATTGACCCACTCCCCGATATACGAATGGCCGATAAAGCCGTAATGCGCTTTGTTGGAATAACCATGAAAGATCGAATGGGTCACTTCGCCGCCGATCCGGCATTCGGGGCCAATATAGAGCGGCCCTCTTAAATAACTTTGCGGGCGAATGATCGTATTTTTACCGATATAGATCGGCCCGCTGCGTGCATCCAGCACGGCACAAGCTTCTATCTCTGCCCCATCTTCTATCACAACGTTTTCTGGAGAATAAATCACCGCCGAAGGATGAATTGACCCTTTGACCCCTTGACCCTTCGACCCTATGTCTTTTTCCAGATCCTCTTTTAAACTTACTATCAAATCCCATATATACTCGGGTTTTCTTTCAGTGTGCTCGGCTAATGTTTTTGCCCCGCAGCGCAAGTCTGCAACCTCGCGGGTGTAAGTCAGGGGATAGAAGTTTTCCTTCATCATTTAATCGGCCTTTTTCTTAAAATTTTTGTCTTCGAAAGTATAAGTGAAATTGGTATGAACATCGTAACGGCCCTCAAGGATAGCGATCACGTCTTCAATAAAAACGATCTCCTCGTCCGTCGGAATAACAAATACTTTTATCTTTGAATCTTCGGTTGAGATCTCGTTCTCTTTTTCACGGCTAACCGCTGCCGTATTTTTCTTCTTATCGATCGATATCCCCAGATTTTCAAGTCCTTCCAGCGTCTTTTCTCTTAATTTCCAATTCAGTTCCCCTGCTCCGGCCGTGAAAACAATAGCATCCACTTTTCCCAACGCCGCAATATAAGTTCCAATATATTTTCTTAAACGATAAGATTCGATCTCGATAGCCAATTTTGCGCGATGATCGCCGGCCTCGGCCACTTTTTCAATATCGCGTCGGTCCATATATTTACCCGTGATCCCAAGCAGTCCACTTTTTTTATTTAATATCGTGTCGATCTCTTCCGCATAAAAGCCTTCCTTTTCGATCATGAACAGGATTATCGCCGGATCGATATCACCACAGCGGGTCCCCATCACCGCCCCTTC
>JBAYJF010000012.1:0-22362 GCA_041665245.1 Candidatus Margulisiibacteriota bacterium
AGATAACCAAAATTATTTTCTCTGCCGGAGTATTTACTGGGATCGAAAAAGAGTGTCTGCTCACCTGTTTTAATGAGCTTAAAAAAAACACTCCCGCTTCAGACACTAAACTAGAAATAAATATTGACCCGGCAATCCTATCCTGTAAAAAATGCTCCTTTCAGGAAAACTTCGATGGTTCAAAAAAGATCATTGTCGCCTGCCCCAAATGCGGCAGCCAGCTAAACTTGAAAGGCGGAGATGGAATGAAAATTATTAGTATAGAGGTTGATGATGGAAATTAAGCTTAATGATCCAATATTAACCGAAAACAACACGGAAGCGCAAAAGGTAAGAGAGAAGTTAAAAAAATTAAACCTCTTTGCGATAAATATGATGGCTTCCCCCGGAGCAGGAAAAACCAGCCTGATCATTGCGCTTTTGAAGTCCCTTCCAAAAGAACTTAAAGCCGGCGTCATTGAAGGCGACGTTGCCTCCTCTGTTGATACCGACAAAATAATATCTCTCGGCTGGCCAGCCTTCCAGATCAATACTTCAGGCGGCTGTCATCTGACGGCATCAATGATAAATAAAGCCATTGATCAACTCGGAATATCCGGCCCTGGAATACTATTTATCGAGAATATCGGCAATCTTATCTGCCCCACCGAGTTTGATCTTGGGGAAAATATCCGGATCGTGTTATCAAGCGTGCCGGAAGGCGATGATAAGCCGGTAAAATACCCCGGCATCTACCAAAAAGCGCATGCGATCGTTCTGAACAAAATTGATTATATGATCCATTCTGATTTTGATCTTGCTTCTTTTATTAAAGGGACAAAATTAACGAATGAAACTGCCCCGCTCTTTAAGGTATCAAGTAAGACAGGTGAAGGGATAAAAGAGTTATCAAACTGGATCGTTTCTAATATGTTATAATTTATTACAAACAGGAGTTATTAAATGCGTAATCGTATAGAAAGTGAACTAAAAGAAAGCATAAAAACAAAGACCGAAGTATTGAACAAACTTGTACCTCAGATCGAGCTTGCCGCAAATATAATGATCGAAGCGCTGCGGGGCGGAAATAAGATCTTCTTTTTCGGCAATGGCGGATCCGCAGCGGATGCCCAGCACCTGGCGGCCGAACTCATCGGACGGTTTAAAAAAGAGAGAAAAGCCCTTCCCGCGATGGCTCTCACAACCGATAGTTCGATCTTAACCTGCCTTGGGAACGATTATAGCTTCGATATTATTTTCGCACGGCAGATCGAAGGGCTTGCTCAAAAAGGCGATATCGCGCTTGGCATCTCAACCTCCGGAAACTCTAAAAATGTTCTAGAGGGCTTTAAAAAAGCCAAAGAGATGGGCTGTAAAACTATCGGTCTTTTAGGCAACGGCGGAGGGACAATTACCAATTTATCGGATATTTCAGTTGTTATCCCCTCAACAAATACTCCCCACATCCAGGAAAGCCATATTACTATCGGCCATATCCTGTGCTCATTAATTGAACAAGAACTATTTCCCGGATAATGCACCACCAGAAAGAACAACTTCTACGGTTTGGCGTATCGATGGAGAAAAAGCTTCTCGAAAAGCTGGATAATTATGTCGCTGAAAAGAACTATCCCAACCGCTCCGAGGCTATCCGGGACTTTGTAAGAGACAATCTCGTTGAGGAAGAATGGGGAAACACCTCCATCGATGTGGTCGGCACGGTCACCCTGGTTTACGATCATGAAATGCATGAGCTTTCCAAGAAGTTAACGGATATGCAGCATCACTTCCACAAAGAGATCTTATCAACCACTCATATTCATTTGGATGCCCATAATTGTTTGGAGATACTGGCCCTAAAAGGAAAAAGTAAAAGAGTAAAAGAGATCGCCGACCGCCTGATCTCCTCAAAAGGAGTAAAACACGGCAAATTGGTCATGACCACAACGGGAAAAGAGATCATATGAGCATTGTTGTTACCGGAGCCGCCGGTTTTATCGGCAGTGACTTCATCTGGAAATTAAACCAAGAAGGCGAAAGTGATATTCTAGCAGTTGATTTCTTTGGCGGAAAAAAAGAAAGCAAAAACTTAGCAGGCAAACACCTTTTAGACTATCTGGAAGCCGATACTTTTATTGAAAAAATAAATAAAGGACTTTTTAACAAAAACACCAAAGCCATCTTCCATATTGGGGCCTGCTCTTCTACGACCGAAACAGACGAAGCGTATCTTAGCAAGAACAATTACGAATATACAAAAAGCCTAGCCATTTGGGCATTGGATAATAAAGTCCCGTTCTACTATGCCAGCTCAGCGGCAACATATGGCGACGGAAGCAATGGATATAGCGATGCGGATTCATCCATTCTTACCCTAAAGCCTCTTAATCTGTACGGAAATTCTAAGCAGCTCTTTGACCTTTGGCTCTTAAACCACAAATTAACCGACAAAGTCGTCGGATTTAAATATTTTAACGTTTTTGGACCAAACGAGTATCACAAAGGCGATATGCGCAGCGTCGTTTTAAAAGGTTTTGAACAGATCAAGAAAGAGGGAAAGATCAGATTATTTAAATCCTATCGACCGGATTATATGAATGGCGAGCAAAAACGGGATTTCGTCTATATAAAAGACGTAGTTGATTTAATGTACGCTTTTTATTTAAATGGCTCTGTTAAAGGGATTTATAATGTTGGGACGGGTAAAGCCCGCAGCTGGAACGATCTGGCAAGTGCGATATTTTCCGCGCTAAATTTACCGGTAAACATTGAATACATCGATATGCCGGAGAACTTGAAAGAAAAATACCAATATTTTACGGAAGCCGACCTAAATAAATTAAACCATTGCGGAATAGCGTTCAATCCTTTGCCCCTTGAAAAGTCTGTTGCCGATTATGTTAAAAACTATCTCGACAAAGGGTCAAAACACTTATAAATGAGCAAAATATTTATCACGGGAATAAGCGGCTGTGTCGGACATTATTTGTTTGACTATTTATCCCAAAACCCGGAATATGAGTTCTACCTTCTTGTTCGCAACCCGGACAAAATAAAGTTCAACTACAAAGATAATCCAAAAGTAAAATTGATCATTGATGATCTTGAACATATCGAAAAACACAGTGCACTTTTAAAAGAGATGGACTATGTGGTCCATTTAGCGGCGCAATGGGGCGGGAATGAACTTAACTATGACTATACTTTAAACCTATTCCGTTCACTTGATGAAAATAGGTGCAAGAAGGTAATTTATTTTTCCACCGCCAGCATTTTGGGTAAAAATAATCAGGCCGTTCCTGCTGCGGAACAATTCGGGACGCATTATATTCGAAGCAAATATAAAATTTACAAAAAACTGCCTGAATTAAAGATCTATCCCAAGATAACGACTATTTTCCCAACCTGGATCTTTGGCGGGGATAAAACCCACCCCTACTCCCATGCAGCAGAAGGGCTGGTTGGGATGAAAAGTTGGGCCTGGCTGATAAGATTTTTCAAGGTTGACGCATCGTTTCATTATATTCATGCCAAAGACATCGCAGCTATTGTAGATCACGTTCTAAAAAATGATCTAAAAGAGAATAACCTTGTTTTAGGGAATGCTTCCATTTCCGCGGCGGAATTCATCAAACAAGCATGCGCCTTCTGGGGAAAGAAAACCTACTTCCAATTAAAGATCACCCCTGCCCTTGTATATTTTCTGGCATTTATCTTTCGGAAAGAGATCGCCCCATGGGATAGATACTGCTTCAGCCAAAGACATTTTGTGTATAAGACCGTTAATGCAAAAACGTTTGGGATTGATTCTAATCTGCAAAGTGTAAGAGAAATTATAGCCAGCTTGTGATTCTATCTATAATGATTCGTTATCGGCAGTCGCCAATCTTTCCCAAAAGCCCGTTTTGTGATCCTTGGTCCGGGCGGGCTCTGACGGCGTTTATACTCTGAACGATCGATCATGGCAATGACATTTTTTACCGTCGCTTCATCAAATCCGAGCGCTATGATCTGTTTTAAGCTTTTATTCTCTTCAACATAAGCCTGAATAATTGCATCAAGCACATCATAAGGCGGAAGAGTATCCTGGTCTTTTTGGTCCGGCTTTAATTCCGCTGTCGGCGGCCTATCAATGATAGTTTGGGGGATCGCCTCTTTCGCACTATTTCTCCATTCAACTAACTTATAGACCATCGTTTTGGGAACATCCTTTAATACCGCAAATCCCCCAGCCATGTCGCCATATAAGGTGCAATAACCGGTCGACATCTCTGATTTATTTCCGGTCGTCAATACCAGCCAGCCAAATTTATTTGAAAGAGCCATCAAATAATTGCCGCGGACCCTGGCTTGCAGGTTCTCTTCCGCGATCCCGACCGGCTTTCCCTGAAAAAGCGGAGATAAATTATTCAGATAAGTTGAAAAAGTGTATTTTATCGGTATCTCATCCAGCTTTACGCCTAAATTAGCACAGATCTTTTTTGCATCTTCATAACTTTGGTGGGCGGTATATTCCGACGGCATAAAAACAGCATGCACTTTTTCTTTTCCCAGAGCATCCACCGCGATCGCAAGGGTCAAAGCAGAATCGATCCCGCCGGAAACACCGATCAATACATCAGAAAATCCATTTTTATTGACATAGTCTCGAGTTCCGAGCGAAAGTGCTTTATAGATCTCTTCATGTTCATCAACCCATTCGTTTTCCATTCTATCTTTGTAAAGATCAAAGATCAGAAGCTCTTCCTCGTATTGGTCGCAGGCGGCAATGACTTTCCCCTTCGGATCGACCATCATACTTCCCCCGTCAAAAACAAGCTCGTCTTGTCCCCCAATCATGTTCACATATGCAACATATGCTTTTCCAGCTTTTGCTTTCTTTTTTAATAATTTCTCCCGTTCATTTATTTTGCCGAGATGATATGGGGAAGCATTTATGTATAGGTTCAGCTTTGCACCCTTATTGGCATTTTTTACGTTGGGAGCTTTTTCTATCCAAAGATCTTCGCAGATCCCCAGGCCGATCTTTACCCCTTTATAGTATGCGATCGCCGGCTTATCCCCTTCGGAAAAATATCTTCTCTCATCAAAGACCGCATAATTCGGTAGGTTCATTTTGTGGTAAATTTTAACGACCTTCCCGTTAACAATAAAAGCGCCGGCATTATAGAGTTTGTTGTTTTTTTTATCTACAAATCCAACATAGGCAGCGATCCCTTTGCAAGCTTTGGTAATTTTATCAAGGGCGGCCAAATTATCGGCAATAAACTGCGGTTTTAACAGCAGATCTTCAGGGGGATAGCCGGTAACCACTAATTCAGGAAAAACAACAAGTTCAACTTTTTGGTCGATAGCTTCATCAATAACGCCAATAATTTTAGTCACATTGGACGATAAGTCGCCGACGATCGGATTGATCTGCGCAAGACCTAGATACATAATAAGAAATTATAACATACCTGGATCGGGCTTATCTTGCGGCATATGCCTAATCAAGGTATAATAAAATTTCTAGCGTTCGGGGTGTAGCTTAGCTTGGTAGAGCGCCTGGTTTGGGACCAGGAGGCCGGAGGTTCAAATCCTCTCACCCCGATAGTTTAAAAGGCTTGCATGACTATCAATAAAGTTTTCTCAATTTCAAACCTCGTATTGATTTTATCTCTCTTTTTAATTTTGGGACTTTTTGGTTGTAATACTGCTCAATTGACTGATTACACGACCTCTATAGTAGCGCCGGAACCAAACACGCCCGCAACCGGGAACACATATTATGTATCGACCTCCGGAAATGATTCAACCGGGAACGGATCACTTGCAAATCCTTGGGCCAGCCCCGGATACGCATCCAGACAGCTTCAAGCTGGGGATACTTTGATCATTCGTGCAGGAAATTATGTCATCGATACATATGATGAAGATATTTTAACGCCTCCTTCAGGGACTGCTAGTAATTGGATCATCATAAAAGGCGAAGATGGAACAATGCCGACCCTGGCCGGCGGAGGAAATATTCTTTGCCAGATCAACATCTCTAATGCAAATTATCTTAAAATTGAAAATCTCGAAATTACCAATAACAACGATAACACGCGCGATGGAATTAATGGTGTTTATACTAGTGGTAACGGCACGATCAATCAGATCATATTAAAAAATATCTATATCCACCATATCGATATGTACGGGGTTGATATCAGAGATATTGACGGATTGTATATTACAAATTGCCGGATAGAATATTGCGGATTCGGAGCCGTGGGCGGGCCAGCCGCAAATCAAGGGGGATGGCAAAACGTTGTGCTAAGAGACGGAACCCTATCCTATTCCGGAAGATATTATCAGGGGATAGCCGACAATCCCAATAACCCATATGCCAGGCCTGATGGGTTTGGCATCGAACCAGGGCTCGGACCGGTCGAGATATTTAATATAACCGCCGAAGGAAATAACGGCGACGGAATAGATACAAAAACACCAAGTACCCATATTCACAACTGTTACGTTATCGGAAACCGCTGCGACGGTGTAAAACTTTGGGGAGACAAAAGTAAGGTTGAAAACACGTTGATCAGCGGGTTTGCCCTTAACAGGGACATGTCCCCCAGCGGCTACTGGTCCGGAATAACGATCGGCCACCCTCAAAAACAAAATGCAGAGTTTGAGATCAATAATGTTACCGTTTACGACCATCCATCAAGAAATAATTATTCTGTCTATTTCCAGTATCCAGACGATGACCCGACCTCTTTATATCCCATTACTGTTACAATGCGAAATTGTATAATCGCTAACGGCGGCGGATCGGTCTACGCAGGCGACGTAGTAACCCTGAATGCCGACCACAACCTCTTTTATCGCAACTCCGGAACAGATGTCCAGGTTTATGCCAACAGAAGAAATTATTCTTCAGCCCAGATCGGAGAATTGGGGACTGGAAATCTTTCTGCCGATCCAAAATTTGTGGCCCCTGTTTGGGGGGCACGAAGTGATTATAGCTTGCAGGCCGCCAGCCCAGCCCTCGATGCCGGCTCTTCTTCCGGCGTTCCAGCCTTGGATATCAATTGGAAAACTCGCCCGCAAGGAGCGGCTTTTGATATTGGGGCATTTGAAAAATAGCGGTTGCTATTGATTTTCTCATCTGCTAATATCTAGCCGTAAAAGGTCGAAGCTGGGAATACCAGCTTGATGTAAACTAATAAACAAAAGGGGTGACATATGAAGAAAAATTTACTGAACAAGCTTTTTGATTTTTCATTCTCCGAATTCATTGGCCCAAGCGTAATATCATTTCTCTACGGATTGGGAATGGTAATTCTAGGGATCGTACTCTTAATTGTTGTTGTCATGATGTTCTTTGGAAATGCCGGAATGGGCATTATTTTCTTGATTTTATCTCCGCTAATCTTCTTATTCTATTTAATTATAATGAGATTCTGGATGGAGATGCTGATGATCTGGTACCGGATCGAACAAAATACCAGAAAATAGTCTCGAATAGTTTTGGTTAAAGGGCTGTGAGATAACTTCTTACAGCCCTTTTTTATTGCATTTCAAAAGTTTTTCTTAGCATGGTATAATTTTATAAGCATAGGCGGGAGTAGCTCAGCTGGTAGAGCGCCACCCTTCCAAGGTGGATGTCGCGAGTTCGAATCTCGTCTCCCGCTTTTTATCGCTTAAATGGGCCCGTAGCTCAGTTGGATAGAGCAACGGATTTCTAATCCGTTGGTCGGAGGTTCGATTCCTCTCGGGCCCGTTTCTAGTGGGCGAGTGGCGGAACTGGCAGACGCACTAGACTTAGGATCTAGCGGGTAAAACCGTGGAGGTTCAATTCCTCTCTCGCCCATTGAATTGTATAATATATTCGGACATGCGCCATTAGCTCAATTGGTAGAGCAGCAGACTCTTAATCTGTTTGTTGAAGGTTCAAGTCCTTCATGGCGCATTTTACTTTATAATAGGTTTGAGAGATTAAATCCGCCTTTAGAAAATATAATCCCTGAAATTATCCTCTATTTTTGACGATAATATAATAGAAATGATAAATAGAAGCAATGATTTTTTTGTTTATACACGAGGCATAAGAGACTGTCGAATTCTGCCAAGAAAAAAATTATTGCAACTTACCAAAGTTGTTCTACCAGATCACAATATAACAAGGGAACAGCCAGAATTACTGTCCAATTATGATCTTACTAGGATATTGGGAATATGTTTTTTACGACAAATTTTTAAACAAGATTATGTTCGATTGGAAGATATCAGGGAAACAAAAGTTGGTGTTGATGATAATGCGTTAATTGAATCTCCCCATAGACTTACTATTCCTGTTCTGCGGCCATGTATTGCGGTTTCGTTTTTTAGTCAAAGTACTGAGAAAGGATTATTAATCCATTTTTTGTTTGATAGAGACAAGTTTTCAACTGCCCTCACGTCAGCACAGAACACATTTAAAGGGGTTGATGATCTTGAAATCGATGTAGTCGGAGGAAACCTCCATATTAATAATCCCGGCTCTCCCGAAAGAGCTTATATTTTATCAAACAGAGAGTTTGTTGAAGCTTCTTTAGTAGGCGTAAACTCATCCGTAATAAGAATTAATTTCGATGATGATCCAATCCCACACCGATTGGCCATCACCCTCGACCCAGTTTTAGGAGGATTACTCGTAGATAAATTATTTGATTTTCCCTAATTCACCTTTTTAGCCAGAAGCATTATAGATTTTATAAAATATCCTCATGCCGGCTATTTAATCTGATATAATATCCCCATGCCGGAATTAAGACAAAACCCCGCAACAAGAGATTGGGTAGTTATTGCGACCGAGCGCGCAAAGCGACCGGAACAATTCACCACAGGCAAGAGCATTAGCCAAGAAGCATTGATCGAAAATGAAGAAACCTGTCCGTTCTGCCTGGGAAATGAAAGCAAAACCCCGCCAGAAATACTATCCTATCGACCGGCAGGGACCGAACCAAACACCCCTGGATGGTGGCTTAGAATTATCCCAAATATGTACCCTGCCCTGGTTATCGATGGAAAAGCACAAAGAAGAAAGATCGAGGATTATTTCTTATCAATGAACGGCATTGGAAACCATGAAGTACTGATCGAGTCGCCCAACCACAGTCAGACCATCGCCACAATGGAACAGCGCCAGGTTGAAGAGATCTTCCTCGCTTACCGGGAAAGGTATATTTCGCTGGCAAAAGACCCAAACTTTGAAATGATAACAATTTTTCGCAATCACGGGATCAATGCCGGAACATCGATCAGGCACCCCCATTCCCAGATCATCGCCGCCCCAATCGTCCCACAAAATATCCGCCAGGTCGTTGAGGAAGCCATGCGCTACTTTGATGATAAAGGGACCTGCGTATACTGCGATATGATAGCTTCAGAGGTAAAACTAAAAGAAAGGGTTGTTTCACAAAGCGAGAACTTTGTCGTGATCCAACCTTTTGCCTCCCGGTCTCCCTTTGAAACCTGGGTCCTGCCAAAAGAACATGGCTCGACTTATGATGAAATTTCACCGGAAGCCTGCAAAGAACTTGCTTTCGTCATGCGAACAACCCTGGCAAAACTTTACAAAGGCTTAAATAATCCCGATTATAATTATGTTATTGTCTCTTCTCCCTGCCACGAAAGAAAACTTGAATATTACCATTGGTACATAAAGATCGTTCCCAGGATCTCCCACGCAGCCGGGTTTGAGCTCGGATCGGGTATATATATAAATACAGTTGTCCCCGAAGAAGCGGCTAAATTCCTCAGCGATATCAAAGTGGAATAATCTCTCAATTATTGCTATTATTATTTAAGCGCGGCGGCCATGGTGAAGTGGTATCACAGCAGATTGTGGTTCTGTTATTACGGGTTCAATTCCCGTTGGCCGCCCCAAAAATAGACAATAGAAAGTAGAAAATAGAAAGTTGAACTGCTAAGGCAGCACAACATACTTGGCTTTGTGGCTGGTGGTATCTTTCTTCACTGAGACTTTAATCCGATAGGCTTTCCAGATGTTTTCGGGGGTGACAACTTCATTCGGCAGTCCCTGCGCGATTATGCTTCCGTTCTTCATTAAGATCAAATGCGAACAAAATCTAGCCGCAACATTAAGATCATGAAAAGTAGCTATGATCGACCGGTGCGTCCGCAGTTTTTTAAGCAGTTTGCAGATATTGACTTGATAACGCAGATCCAGATGCGATATAGGCTCATCCAGGATCAAAAGGCGCGGTTCCTGCGCCAGAGCCCTAGCGATCGCTACGCGTTGAAATTCTCCACCTGAAAGCTCGGTAACGGAGCGATCGGTCAATCCATCAATATTCAGCTCTTCGATCGCCCAGCGAACCGCTTCATAGTCATCCGCGGTTTCAAAGGAAAACCGCTGAAAATATGGGGTCCTTCCCAGCATAACGAGGTCGCCAACCGAAAAACCACTGACCGGTTCCATTAATTGGGGAACAAAAGCGATCTCCCGAGCAAGCTCTCTGCGATCCATGCTTGTTAAAAGATGATTACCAAGCATGATCGATCCGTGCATCGGCTTTAAAAGCCCGGCAATCGCTTTTAATAACGTAGTTTTGCCGCAACCGTTTGGCCCTACTACTCCGAGAAATGCCCCTTCATCAACATCAAAAGAGACCTCTTTTACGATCGGTTTATTAGGCTCATATCCGCAGACTAATTTTTCAATTTTTAAGACCGTCATTTCCCTTCCATTCTCCGCTTTCTTAAAAGATATAAAAAGAAGGGCGCCCCCGCCAAGGACATCACAATTCCGATCGGAATTTCAGTTGGAGAAAATATTGTCCTTGAAATGGTATCCGCGAGGACCACAAAAATTGCACCGGCAAGGGCGGAAACCGGGACCAGGATCCGATGATTCGGGCCGACAAGCATCCGGATCCAATGCGGAACGATCAAACCTACAAAACCGACCAAGCCGGAGACCGAAACCGCTGCCGCCGACATAAAGGAGGCGGCAATTATTAACATAACCCTTGATTTTTCAACCTCAACGCCTAAAGTGTGCGCCATATCTTCGCCAAGAAGCAGTGCATTTAATTCCTTAGAATAAAAGTAGGCGATCCCAAGCCCTATTACCGCGTATGGAATTACCGTATAGACATTTGTCCAATTTGCTGAAGAAAGGCTCCCTAGCAGCCAAAAATAGATCGATTGCAGGTTGCCAGAAATAATAACGATCAAAGATAAAACTGCCGAACAAAAGGCGGACAGAGCAACCCCGGCAAGAAGAAGTGTTTCAGGCGAAGTTTTCTTGCCGATCCGCGAGAGGCGATAGACAACATAGACCGCAAGCAGCGAGAACAAAAAAGCCATAGCCGGAACAGAGCTCATCCCCAGCACAACAAATTGCGCCCCAAGCACAATGGAAATTGCAGCGCCGATCGCACCGCCTGCTGAAACGCCTAGTATATACGGGTCAGCTAAAGGATTGCGAAGAACTCCCTGCAAGACAACGCCGGAAGTAGAAAGGAGCATTCCGACAAAAGCAGCAAGCAAAACCCTGGGCAGCCTAACTTGCCAAAGAATTTCGCTCGTCCACAGATCTTTTGGAGAAATAAAGACCGAGCCTACAAGCAGGGATAAAAACATCACCAGGATAGCTATCGCTATCAAGCCTGATATTAAAATGATTATTCTTTTCTGGTCATTTTTCTTGATCGCCATATTAAAATAATTTTACTTTAATTACGGCAAAAACACAAGGTTATCAGCGGTAGATGAACTTCGAGATCTCCTCCACAGCATCCACGACCCTCGGACCGGTCCTCGATAGGATATCAGGGTTAATAAATAGTATTTTTTCGGAGCGGATGGCGGCAAGTTTTTTCCATCTCCCGTCATTATCGATCTCTTTTTTGGAAACCACCCCTTTGGGAATAATTAAATATTCGGGATCTTCATTAACTAATTTCTCAAAACTGATCTGCGGATAAGGGGCCAGATCGCTCCCGCAAATATTTTCCGCGCCGGAAAGCTTGATAATGTTATCGACAAAAGTTTTACCGCCGGCAACGATAATTGGATTATATCCGACCATTACTAAAACTTTTGGCCTTTTACTGACAATATCTTTAAAACTGGCGTTGGGCTTGGCACGAGTTAGCCTGTATCTAAGATCGGAAACCAAAGAATTCGCCCTCCCCTCTTTTCCGACTTCTTTCCCAATATAAATTATGCTCTTTAAGACATCCTCCACATTTTTTGGATTGATAGATTTAACATTGAAACCATATTTTTTTAATTTTTCGATATCCCTGCTCTGTTCGCCGTCAGACATTAGGATAAGCGTAGGTTTAAGCGAAATGATCTTTTCAAGATTAAGAAAAAATCCGCCGATCTTTTCTTTCTTTTTTGCTTGCGGCGGATAGTTGCAGTTATTCGTCACCCCGACGATCTGTTTTTCTGCGCCAATGGCGTAAAGAATTTCGGTAATTGACGGCATGCCGGAAATGATGCGCATGGGAGTTTTTGCCGCAGATGGATCAAGGCTACATAATAAAAATGTTATCAGTGCAAATAATAGGATCTTTTGCATAAATTATTATTTATTCAGGGTCGCCAACATCTCTCTGCTCGCAAGGACCTTCCTGGTCTTTAATTCCCCGTCCGGCGGAGTTACGATCCCGACCGCTTCCATTTCATCCATGATCCGTGCAGCGCGATTATATCCAATTCTGAATTTCCTTTGAATATATGAGGTCGAGGCCTGTCCACTTTCAACAATTAAATTCGCTACTTCGGTAAATAATGCATCTCTATTCCCTTTTCCATTATCATCGTCTTTACCAAGATCCATGACCCGAATATCGACGATCTCTTCCAAGTATTCCGGCTCGGCTTGCTCTCTGACATGATCAATTATCCTTTCGGTCTCTTTATCGGTCAAGAACGATCCCTGAACACGCGTCGGCTTCATCGCCCCGATCGGATTATAAAGCATATCTCCCCTGCCCAGCAGTTTTTCAGCTCCGGACATATCCAGGATCACACGCGAATCAATTTGAGTTGCGACCGCAAAAGCAATGCGCGAAGGGATATTGGCTTTAATTAATCCGGTAATGACATCCACGGACGGCCTCTGCGTGGCAACGACCAAATGGATGCCGGTCGCGCGCGCTAATTGAGCGATACGGCAAATAGCCGTTTCAACTTCATTGGCTGCGACCATCATCAAGTCGGCTAATTCATCGATGATCACAACAATATGCGGCAGTTTTTCTTCATCATCTTTGAGCTTATGGTTATAAGACTGCAGATTTCTTGCGCTGGCATCATGGAAAAGCTTATAGCGCCGCTCCATCTCTTTAATGACCCATTCTTTCAATGTTACCGAAGCTCTGCGGGGATCCGTTACGACCGGAGCCAGCAGATGCGCGATCCCGTCATAAATAGATAGCTCGACCATTTTAGGATCGATCATCAGCATTTTTACTTCGTCCGGACGGGCTCTCAAAAGGATACTCACAATTATTGAGTTGATCGCAACGCTCTTTCCTGAACCGGTCGTTCCTGCGATCAGCAAGTGGGGCATTTTTGAGAGATCACCATAGATCGGAAGACCAGCCAAGTCTTTTCCGATCCCGATCAACAACTTTGAAGGATTATTTTTAAATTCATTCGTTTTAACAATTTCTTTGAGATGCACAGGACTAATGGTCGCATTCGGAACTTCAATGCCAACAACCGATTTGCCGGGGACAGGGGCTTCGATACGAACCCCCTGAGCGGCTAAATTCAATGCAATATCGTCGGATAAGTTCGCAATGCGGCTAACTTTTACACCCGGATCCGGTTGGAGCTCAAAACGGGTAACAGCTGGCCCCTGAAAGATCGAGACCACTCTTGCTCCAACGCCAAAGTTATGCAGCGCCTCTTCCAATAGTTTTTTTCTTAATTCCGTCGTCTCCCGCATTTTATCAGACTGCTTTTTTTCCTTTGGAGACGGGTCATCCAACAGATCTATCGGCGGAAGTTTATATTTCGCATAGCTTTGATGAGGACCGTCCGAAGCAATAAGCGTCCCCTTACCTTTGCTGGTGCTGATCCCCGGTTCAATATCCGATTCAAACTTTGGAAGCGGAAATTCAATTACCGGCTTATGCTCCGGCTCCGGCGGAAGCTGCATCTGCTCCTGGCTGATCGGCAGTGGGATCGAATAGCCGGAGATCTCTTTTTCAGCTTTCTCAACTTCTTTTATCGCGGCCGCCTGGGAAGCCTGTTTCTTCGTTTGCTTTTCCATAGCTCCATCTTCCATTTTAAAAATATTATAAATAAAAGCTAAAAGACTTCTGGCGGTCAAATTAAACAGTAATAGTCCGGCAATAATGCCGAAAGCAAGAATTATCACATATGAACCGGCGGTTCCGACGATCTTTTCCATTGCAAATTTTAGCGCGTAGCCGATCATCCCGCCTGCTCCCTTGATAAAGTCCGGCTTCAATTTTACTCCAAAATATTCCGGATAAAGAAATTGCATCAAAGAAACAAATACAAAAAACATGATAAGCAGTCCGGTTAACCTAACTCTTAGCTCTTTTACTTCATGGCGCATCAGCATGATAATTCCGTACGCCGCGATAAAGAACGGAAGTACGTATACACCAACCCCCATGACCGAACGGAGCGCCATTTTAACTATATAAAGACCGACAAACCCGCTCGATTGGGATGACAAATTAGACATTAGGAGGATGATCGAAAAGGCAATAAGCAATATTCCGGCAATATCTTGTTTATATTTTGAGGCAATAAGCGAATTCTGCTCTTTTTTTCCGTTTTTGTTGTTATTTCTTGGAGGCATTCCGAGTGGAATTATAGCATATCTATCCGATCATCGACACGGGGTATTGCCTGAAGAGCCTTAGATTATTGATATCAAAATCGGGAGGGAAAGAAAAGCAGGCCAATTCATGGGCACCCATTTCAGCATATCTCTGTACTGCACGGTTTTGCGCAACCGGGATCACGCTATCATTTAAAGAACTGCGAACCAAGGCTTCATACTTACCGGAAGGATTGACCGCATTTCTGAGCCCGATCAGAGCATTTCTTTCATACATCAAGGCATAAAACTCCCTGGCTCCAAGACCAAAATCTTTCAAGCCAACGTTTTTATTTTTTATCCAAACATTATTTTTCAGATGACCAACTTCGTGAGCAATAACAGAAAAAAAAGCGGGCCCGGCATAAAGTTTCCCTTCAATATCGGAAGATAAGTTAACAAATATGGTCCTTTCAAGAGAAGAGATCTCAAGCCTTGGCCCTCCCTCAAAGATAGGACTTTTATCATCATAATCAACAACTCTTCCCTGTGCTTCATCCGACAATTCTTCGATATTTTCGCCTACTTCTACAGAATAGGTAAATCCCCGTTCGTAAACGATCCTCCCATCCGAACTTTTATATCGTATAGAAGAACAAAGCATTATATTCTCGCAATATTGCGCAAATGCCGCGTCTAAATTCCCAACTTTATTGATCCATAGCATGATATCGTCTGGAAGTTGTTCCCTTTTAGCAAAAAGAATGACTTCGACCTTTTTCTTTTTGCTTGCTAGCACCGTTCCTTGCATCTCTCCAGAACTAGCTAATTGCCTATTCAATTTAATGATCCTAACGCTCCCTTCAGAAAGAAGGAATGGCCCAAAATATGTTCCTTTAGATTGTACTTGCATGTTTTCCTTAGATATATATCTTCAATTTATTCCATAAATTTCATTAAAATAGCTGTTTTGCCTGAAATTATTTACATTATTATCCGAAAGATATTTACAGTAAATACAAAGGAGACCATAAATGACCAGCGTGCAACAATCCGCCCAGAGATTAATGGCGATCGGAAGACTATTTAAAAGAGAGCACCATGTATTAAGCGCTCGACAATGTGATGGGAAATATCAATTAAAGTTTGATAATGGGATTTGGTACACTGACCGATCCGGGATCGCGCAAGCAATGGTAAAATTGGATGTCAGAAACATATCATTTGGTTCCATAAAGAAGCCGGAAACAATTGCCAAGTATTTTTCCGATCTATTGCAGGGAAGGATCCCATCTTTTCGCGGAGTAAGAGTCTTAAAATCCGCCGAAATCACAGAAACCCCTCCCAAGCATCCGTCAATAAGGGTTATAGCCTCTTCGCATTATTCAACTGATCTATGGGTCACTTCATTTACTAGAGCAGTCATGCGAGGAAAAGAGCTTTTAGAAAGCTCAATTGCAACAGAGGCAGATCTGCAAAAAGCGATATTGGATCTAAGACTTTATTTTATCCCGTTTTCAACAGACCTAAGCCGGGCGCTAAGCGCAGTGATCGACCCGACTGAATATAAAACATTGATAATGGAATTAGAGGAAAAATTGCTGCCACCGATCGACCTGTCAGCCTAATAAAATTATCTCTTCGCTTCCCACTTATGCCAAGCGACAAGAATGATCGGGGCGACAAAGATAGAAGAACACATCCCAAGCACAAAACCGATCAAAAGAGTCATTGAAAACACTCTTAATGTTTCTCCACCTAAAAAGAGCAGGCATAAAACCATAACAACTACTGTTAAGACCGTGTTGATCGAGCGCGCCATCGTCTCCCAAATGCTGATGTTGACCAGTTCGCCGAACTTCTTTTTCGCATAATCCGGCTTCCTTAGATTTTCTCGGATCCGGTCGAAAATAACGATCGTATCGTTAATTGAATATCCCATAATGGTTAGGATCGCCGCCACAAAAGTCACGTCAATGCTCCGCCACATAAGCGCCATTATTCCCGTCGTAATGATCGCATCGTGATAAAGAGCAAGCAGCGCGGCGACCGCGAATTTAAATTCAAAACGGATAGAAACATAAATAATGATCCCGATCGAAGCAATAAGCAGCGCCCAGAGCGCCTGGGTTGAAAGTTCTTTACCGATCGTCGGTCCAACAATATCTGCTTCAAGGATCTCTACGCTCCCGGCCTTTTCCCTAAGATCATTAATTAAATTTGTTCGCTGCAGTTCCTCTATCGGCATAGTTCTGATCAAGAAATCATTGTCGCCTGATTTTTGGATCACGCTCTCTCCGAGCTTGTATTTATCCATCGCCTCGCGGATATCGGATACTGAGACCGGCTTTTCAAATCTTAAATTAAGCATTGTTCCGCCGGTAAAATCGATCCCGAAGTTCATCGCACTGCCGTGGACAAAAAAGTTAAAAGCCATTGCAAAGATCGCCAAAGCTATCAGCACTAGTGAAATCGAGACCCACAAACCTGTTTTTTTAATGATATCAAACATATTATTTATATATTAATTTGCTTTCCGGTTTATTTAAAATTTTTGCATCGACCATCATATCCAGCATCATTCTCGTTAAATATAATGCTGTGAACATTGAAGCTAAAATACCTACAATAAGCGTAATGGCAAACCCTTTTATCGTCCCGCTGCCGACCGCGAATAATGTAGCCGCGGCGATCACCGTCGTTACATTTGAATCAAGGATCGCGGCAAAAGCGCGCTGAAATGCTGCATCAATTGAATTTTTAATGGTTTTTTTAAGCCGGATCTCTTCTTTTAATCTTTCAAAAATAATAACATTTGCGTCGACCGCCATACCGATCGAAAGGAGAAATCCAGCGATGCCGGGAAGGGTCAACGTGGCATGGAACAAACAAAGGCCGGCAAGCGTCATCGGCACATAGATCATTAAAGCAACATCCGCAATAAATCCCGGCAAACGGTAATATAGGACCATAAACATCACGATCAAGGCAAAGCCAATGATCCCGGCTGCTTTGCTCCGGTCGATAGAATCTCTCCCCAGCGTTGGGCCAACGATCCGGGTTTCAAGTAATTTTACAGGAATAGGCAAAGCCCCGGCTTTAAGTTTAATGACAAGGTCTTGCACGTTCTCGGCTGAAAAGTTCCCGCTAATTTGCGCCTTCCCGGAAGGGATCGGCTCTCTTACGTTCGGGGCAGAAATAATTTTATGGTCCAGAACAATTGCGATCGGTTTTTCAACCAGCCGCGAAGTAACATCCGCAAAGATCTTTGATCCATTGTCATTAAATTCTATTTCAACCACTGGATTGCCGTACTGATCAAGCCCGGGATAGGCCCCTTTCAGGTCAGCACCGGTTAAAACCGTTTTCTTGAGGATGATCGGCCGCTCGCTCTCGACTCTTCCATCTTTTTCTTCAATTACTACATCGAGCTTTGCTTCGGCCCCATAGAAAGACTTTAATTTATCCGCCGGGATATTTTTAAGATTATTCGGAGACCATTCAGCTTCAACGAATTCCAATAGCGCAGTGTCGCCAATCAGTTTCAGCGCCCTGGCTGGATCTTTTATCCCTGGAAGTTCAACTATAACCTGGTCTTTCCCTTTACGCTGGATCGTAGGTTCTGAAACTCCCAGCGCGTCTATTCGATTGCGGATAACCACGACAACCCCGGTCATTGCATCATCGGTGATCTTAACCTTGTCGGTCTCTTTTCCTTCAAATACCAGCCTTGTCCCGCCCTGCAGATCCAAGCCAAGCGTGATCGGAAATTTCATAATGATAAAGACTGAAAGTCCAACGACCCCGAAAAGAATTAATATTCTAAGTTGATTAAAATTATCTTTCATTTTCTGTTTTCACATTATATCATAATCGTAAAATTTGCGCCTGGCGAGATTTGAACTCACAACCCTTACCTTCGGAGGGTAATACTCTATCCAGTTGAGCTACAGGCGCACGCGATACTATATTCAGTTGAGCCCTGCCTGCCGGCAGGCAGGTACAGGCGCATATTTTTATTTTAGCATGCTTTGACGTGCAAGTTTAGCGGATCTTGCTTCGATAATACTTGTGGAGGACCAAATAAATGAGCATTTCCGGCACCTCGTTCACGCCCCCAATTCGTTTTTATGAGATCAGACATGAAAAATCTTTTGATGATGTTGCTGCAAAATTCGATATTTCCTGCGAGACAATTATAAAAGAAAATCCGGGAGCAAAATGCGAACCGGGGGAAATGCTCGTTCTTCCACGCGACGGCAATACGTTCAGAGTATCTTAGTTAATATATAAAACTTTTGCTGGCAATAACTTTTTCGGAAGCATCTTTTATTTGGACTTGCCACGTCCCTTTTCTCTCACCATATAAACTTATATAGCTCCAAAGATGCGAAGGGTTATTTCTTGCATTCAGATGAACATCCGCAATGACTTTATTATTCGGATCAATCCAAACATGCCAAATTTCCGCCGGCAGCTCATCGCCGACAATTTTGCTGTAGCAATAGATCCTTCCGTCCGTTACTGGACCTTCACCGAGATCATCCGCAGGTAAACTCCCGGACATCTCGCTGGCAAAAACGATCTTTTCAACAGTTAAATTACCTGAGATCATTTTCGATCCGTTTTTTTCAGTCGTAGTTGTTATGCTGGTAACTGTCGTTGTTGTTGCCGCCTCTTCTGTCAGCGTTGTACTGGTAGATGTCGAACTTGAAGTTGTCGTACTGTCGCCGCTTTGTTTCGCCGGCGTTAATATATAGGCAAACGCCAAAAATACCATAAAAATTATCAGCGGGATAACAAAAAAAGGCCACCTTGGCTCTGGTCGTTTTGTATATCCTATGAATTTTGACATATAATAATGTTAGCAAAATGAGGGAAAGAACTCAAGAAACAACCGTATTTGATAATCTCCCGATCCCCTCGATCTCAACTTCGACCACATCCCCCACTTTCATCGGCCCAATTCCCGCAGGGGTCCCGGTGATAATAATATCTTCCGCCTCAAGGGTCATGATGCTGGATATATAGGAAATTAGATGATCTACTTTAAAGATCATGTTAGCCGTATTAGAAGATTGTTTTACTTCACCATTAAGATAGAGCTTGATCCCCAAATTGTCCGGATCAATGCCGCTAACAATTTCTGGCCCGATCGGGCAAAAAGTATCGAACGATTTTGCCCTGGTCCATTGCCCATCAAGTTTCTGCAGGTCCCTGGCGGTAACATCATTGGCACAAACAAAGCCTAGAACATGCTTCAATGCATCCTCTTTGCTTACACTCTTTATTTTGTCTTTTATAACTACGCCAAGTTCAGCTTCATAATGAAGCTCTTTGGTTTGAGAAGGATAAACGATCTTGTCGCCGTTATATATAATGGTGGACACAGGTTTCAAAAAAATAAGCGGATATTTTGGAATATCAAATTTCAGCTCTTTTGCATGGTCAATATAATTTAGACCGACACAAACTATTTTTGATGGTTTAATTTTATTCACTTCTGGCACCTTGGGCAATAATACGTCCCCCGCTGACCGATGACAATACGCTTAATTTTTGTTTTGCATTTTAAGCAGGGTTCTTCTCCCTTGCGATAAACTTTTAAATGATCTTGGAACGCTCCCTTCTCCCCGTCCGCATCGATATACCAGCTGTCCGAAGTCCCGCGATATTTCACACCATCCGAAAGCGTACTCCGGATCGCGTCATGTAGTTTCATTATTTCTTTGTCGCTCAAAGTATTTGCCTTCCGCGCCGGATGGATCCCGGCTCGAAACAATGCTTCATTAGCATAAATATTGCCGATCCCCGCGATCAATTTCTGGTCCAGAAGAAGGACTTTTACTGAAGTGTTGCGATGACCCAGGATCTTTTTTAGATCGGCCACTTTAAAACTATTCAATAATGGATCAGGTCCTAATTTAAGCTCCGGATGCTTATCGAATAAGCGGATCTTCCCAAATAACCTGGCATCCGAATAATAAAGGCTTTTTCCTCCGGAAAAATGGAAAATTACTTTTACATAACCATCGGATTTAAACAATAAACGTCCGGTCATGCCTAAGTGGACCACAAGATATTTACCGGAAGCCATTTCAAATAAAAGATATTTCGCTTCCCGTTTTACGGAAACAACTTTTTCCCCAAGAAGCCTCTTTTTTAATAGGGCCGGGGATATCCCTTTGATATTTCTTTTATCGATTATTTCAACATCGATAATTTTGCGGCCAATTACGCGGGGTTCAACTCCTCTGCGGATCGTTTCAACTTCCGGCAGTTCCGGCATTATTTAAACAGCTTCCCTGAAGATTTCAATTACCAGGTCAAAAAGAGCAAGGATAAGAGGACCAATTATGATCCCGGTTATTCCAAACAGCTGGATGCCTCCCAAAATACCGAATAAGACGATCAACGGATGAATATTCGCTTGATCACCCACAATTTTCGGTTTTATCAAATTGTCGATAAAACTAATTACGCAGGTCCCATATATTAAAAGGGCTATGGGATTAAAAAAATTACCGGTCGAAACAGCGATCGTAAAAAGATAAATATCGATCGGCAGCCAAACCATTGCGGCACCCAGCAAGGGGATAGATGAGATCAACGCCGTAAGGAACCCCCAAAGGAGCGGATTCGGAACCGATAAAAACGCAAATCCCGCATAGGCCAAGATCCCCTGTATGATCCCGACCGAAATTTGGCCAATTATCATCCCTCGGCTTAGGTCATCAAACCTTTTCAAGATCTGCCTATATTTGCCTTCCGGCAATGGCAAGACCTCTGAAAATATCTTATATAGCCCTTTCGCGTTCTCAAGAAAATAATATGTTGAAAAGATCGTCACAAGAATGCTGATCACAAGATTTGGGATGCTTTTTAAGACAATTTGCAATACGGAGATAAGCTGACCGGCGGCATTCACCCCTACTTCCTTTATCTGTGGAATAAATCCGGCCCAATTTGAATAAAAGGGAAGATTATTCAGTGGAAAACCATTCGCGTTATAAGACGTTTGGATAAAAACATACCATTCTTTTATCTCTTTTGTAAGGAAAAAGCTTAATATTACCGTGGGAAACAGGACAATTAAAATAATTATTAAACATGTTAAAAAAGCAGCAATTTTTTTTGCAGGCAATGTTTGCGGGATCACATTATGGATCCTAATATAAAGGGGGTAAAAAATATAGGAAAGAGCCGCCGCCGATAGGATCGCAACAAGAAACGGACGGATGATCAGGAAAGAAAAGATCAAAATTACGACCGTAACAAAGATCGCTGCCAGCTTCTGGTAATTTTTCATATTTTCCCCCTTTTAAAAGCGAATTATAGCACAAGAATTGAATTTTTGGTCAATAGGGTGTAATATGCCCGCTTGTGTTCAAACTAAGGCCAAGTGTTGTAATTGTTTTAAGCTTTTTCCTGATCATCCTGATCGGGGCGATCCTCCTTTCCCTTCCAATCGCCTCCGCTTCAGGCATTGGAACAAATTTCCTGGACGCCTATTTCACTTCAAATTCCGCGACTTGCGTAACCGGACTCGTAACCCTCGACACCGGTCCTCATTTTTCCGTGTTCGGAAA
>JBAYJF010000013.1:0-21470 GCA_041665245.1 Candidatus Margulisiibacteriota bacterium
CTACGGCTAATTCCCTTCTCAATTCCGGGAGAACTTTTTCAACCACCGCTCTTCCCAGCGATCCGACAATATCCCCTATAAACAGGATGTTCATTTATTTAGCAATGTCACTGGCGCGAATCTCGCGGACAACGGTGACTTTGATCTCGCCCGGATATTCAAGTTCCGCTTCGATCCTCTTGGCAATATCGTGAGCAAGTTTTACCGCTTTTAGGTCGTCGATTTTATCCGGCGTAACAATTACCCTGACTTCGCGTCCGGCAGAAATTGCGTAGCATTTTTCAACGCCATTGAAAGACATCGCAACCCCTTCCAGTTTTTCAAGCCGTTTAACATATGCTTCGAGCGAATCTCTGCGCGCTCCCGGTCTTGCGGATGAAATACCGTCGCAAACCTGGACGATCACCGCTTCAATTGTTTTTGTTTCAACGTCGCCGTGATGCGCTTCGATCGCATGCAATACTTCCAGATGTTCGCCGGCTTTTTGGGCAAAAGTTACTCCAAGGCGGATATGCGTCCCTTCGGCGTCCTGATCGATCGCCTTACCAATATCATGGAGAAGGGCGGCTCTCTTTGAGAGATTAACGTTCGCTCCAAGCTCGGCCGCTAACATGCCGGCTAAGTGTGACATCTCGACTGAATGCTGCAGCACGTTTTGGCCGTATGAAGTTCTATAATGCAGCCTGCCGAGGAGCTGGATAATGACCGGTGGAACGCCGTGTACGCCGGTTTCGATCGTTGCGCGCTCACCGTGTTCCCACATAGCGGCTTTCAGCTCCTGCTTTGCTTTGTCATACATCTCTTCTACCCGGGCCGGATGGATCCTTCCGTCAACGATTAATTTCTTTAGCGTCAGCCGGGCGGTTTCGCGGCGCAATGGATCAAAACTGGAAAGGATGACCGCGCCTGGCGTATCGTCGACGATCAAATCGACTCCGGTCATGGTTTCAAAAGCACGGATGTTTCTTCCTTCGCGTCCGATGATCCTCCCTTTCATGTCGTCGCTGGGAAGCTCGACGGCGGAAGTTGTTGTTTCAACCACGTGGTCGACCGCGCAGCGCTGGATTGCGGTCGCCAGAATTTCGCGGGCTCTTTTGTCGGACTCTTTCTTTGTCTCTTCTTCTCTGAATTTAATTTTTTGGGCGGATTCGATCTCTAATTCTTTGTCCAATCTATCCAATAACTCTTTCTTTGCATCTTCTTTGGACAGGGCCGCGACTTTTTCCAATTCACCCATAAGCTGGCCGCGGACTACATCGATGGTCTCTTTTGCTTTTACCAATTCTTCTTCGACTTTTTTGGCCTGTTTCTCCCTGGTATCGATATTTTTTTCTTTTTCTTCCAGTTTATCTTCCCTGGATTGGATGCGCCGTTCCTGGACGGTGATCTCTGCTTTTCTTTCTTTATTTTCCTTTTCAAGTTCGGCTTTGAGACGGATACTTTCGTCTTTGGCTTCAAGGATCGCCTCTTTCCGGACCCTTTCGGCCTCTCTCTTTGCATCCTCGATCATTCTTTTTGCCGTTTCTTCCGCGATCCGAACTTTTTGATCGGCCATCTGCCTTTTAATAACGATATACGCGATAGCCAATCCGAACACAACCAGAGCCGCGATGATGATGTAACTCAATGTCATGATTTCCATAAAAACTCCTTTTTTTACGCTATGAAACTTACGCGACGAGCTTCTTTCTTAATTCTGCTTCTATCTTTGCTGCGACCTTTCCGTTTTCTTTTAAGTAATTGACAGCATTTTCGAAACCTTGTCCGATCTTTTCATTGCCGTAAGTGATCCAGGCGCCGCTTTTATTTAATATATCCGCGTTGATCGCCTGGTCTAAAAGATCTGCTTCGTGCAATATCCCCTGTCCATGGATCAGGATGAAACCGGCTTCGCGGAAGGGCGGGGCGACCTTGTTCTTTACGACCTTAACATTAACTCTTGTTCCGATGATCTTGTCGCCGTCTTTTATCTTTTCTTTGGCGCGGACATCCAATCTGACGGAAGAATAAAATTTAAGCGCTCTTCCTCCGGGGGTTGTTTCCGGGTTCCCGAACATTACGCCGATCTTTTCGCGCAATTGGTTGATGAAAATTAATACTGTTTTTGATTTTGAAACGACGGCGGTCAATTTGCGTAGCGCTTGGGACATCAAGCGCGCCTGCAATCCCATTTGTGCGTCGCCCATATCTCCCTCAATTTCCGATTTTGGTACCAAGGCGGCGACCGAGTCGATCACGATAACGTCGATTGCGCCGGAGCGGATCAAGGTTTCCGCGATCTCCAGGGCCTGCTCGCCGTAATCGGGCTGTGAGATCAATAGATTGTTGATATCAACGCCGAGCCGTGCGGAATATTTCGGGTCCATTGCGTGTTCCGCGTCAATGAACGCTGCGGTTCCGCCTCTTTTCTGGGCTTGGGCGATAACGTGCAAGCTTACCGTGGTCTTTCCTCCGCCTTCCGGACCATAGATCTCAATTATTCTTCCCCGTGGAAGGCCGCCAACTCCAAGCGCCGCATCGAGCGATAATATTCCGGTCGGGATCGTTTCAACATTTAGCTTTGATGCTTCTCCCATTTTCATGATCGAGCCTTTTCCATAATTCTTTTCAATTTGTGCGATCGCGATCCCTAATGCCTTCGTCTTTTCTGAACCCATTTTGATTCCTCCTAAATTTAATAATTAACGCCTGACTCCGAACCCCTAACTCCTGACTCCTGACTGTCTGTCCCCCAACCACCTCCCTCTACATTACTTCTTCTCCGCCCAGATAAAGCCAGAGCAAGCCAAGTGCGGCCTGTGCGGCTTTCTCGCGGATCTCTTTGCGGTCTCCAACTAAATTAATTTCTTTCCAGTCCGTTTCACGATTTCCGGCTAAGGCAATAAAAACTTTGCCGACCGGCGCGGGTGGAATAGGATCGGGGCCTGCGACCCCGGTTGCTGCTATTCCGATATCGGTCCTGAACCTTTTCTTGATCTCTTCCGCCATCGAGACCGCCACTTCTTTGCTTATCACGCCGTATTGGCTGATAAGGGCGGCCGGTACTCCGACCTGTGTTACTTTTATCCGCGGGGAGTAGCAGACAACCCCTCCGATAAAATAGCCCGAACTTCCGGGCATGTTGGTCATCCGGCTGGAAATTAATCCGCCGGTCAAAGACTCCGCAACCGAGACCGTCTGGTTGCTCTTCTTCAAAAGATCCGCGATCTGATCGTCGGTCGTTTTACCGAGCACAGAAAGGACCTTCGTAAAAAAATCTTCTAGCTTGATCTCAACTGGCTGATGATGTTGCTCTGCCAAAGGTATACACCTCCGGAAAATAGGGACAAGATTACTGATATCCAAAGAACTACTTCCGCAAAGGGAAGATGAAGCATTAACAGCAATATTGCTGCCACTTGAACAAAGGTTTTCCACTTGCCGAACAAATTGGCTGCAAAATTCTTTTTGGTGCGGATGCTTGAAACGATCAATTCTCGCGTACAGATCAATATTACGGCAAGCGGATCGGCTTTCCCGATCCCGGTGAGGGCGATCAGGACCGAAAGGACAAGGATCTTGTCCGCCAGCGGATCGAGCATTTTTCCAACTTCGGAAACTTGATGGTATTTTCTGGCGATGTAGCCGTCGATCAAGTCGGAGGATGAAATAATGATAAAGACGACCGCAGCCAGCCCATAAAAGCCCGTGAAAATAAAGACTAAACAGAGAGGGATGGAGGCAATTCTTGCCAGAGTTACTTTATTGGCCAGCGTCAAGTAAGACAACCGATAAGGTCGTAGGTTCGAGCTCCAGTTATTTTGGCTCGAGCGATCTTACCCGGTTTTAAGGATTTTGATTTTTTGAGGAATATTTTCCCATCAATTTCAGGGGCGTCCGTAGAAGAACGGCCGACAAAATAGCCGTTTTCTGCTCCTTCTATGATGATTTCAACTAAACTTCCGATCAATTTAATATTCCTTTCAGTAGATTCGCGGCTTGCAAGCCGCATCAAAATATCGAATCTTTTTTGCTTAACTTTTTCGGAAACCTGCTCCCTCTGTTTAAAAGCAGATGTCCCTTTTTCTCTCTGGTAGGTAAAAACTCCGATCTTATCAAATTTTACCTGCCGGATGAAGTTTTTGAGCTCCTCGAAATCGGCATCGTTTTCACCGGGAAAACCAACGATCACCGAGGTTCGAAGGGCTATTTTAGGTATCTTTCTCCTAATTTTCGATATTAAATTTTCAAGATCTTGGCGCGTATAACGCCTATTCATCCGCCTTAAAATTTTATCACAGGCATGCTGGATTGGCAAGTCGAGATACTTTACTATTTTCTTTTCTTTTGCGATCTCTTCGATCAGTTTATCGGTGATGTGGGAAGGGTGGGTATACATGATGCGGATCCAGCGAATCCCTTTGATTTTTGCCGTCTTTTTCAGTAATTGATGAAAGTTTGGGTAGGCGGTCGTATCCTGGGCGATAAAAATAATTTCTTTTACCCCTCTTTTGGAAAGCGCCTTAACTTCGTTGAGGATATCGGCAGGTTTTCGGCAGCGCATTCTCCCCCGAATGGTAGGAATCAGGCAATATGCACAATTATTGTTGCATCCCTCAGCAATTTTAACATAGGCGTACCAGGGTGGGGTGGCTTTGATCCTCGGCGTTTCACAACTAAAGAGGCCTATCGAATCAATATCTCCATCAACTAATCCCTTTTCTCCCTTACCCTTGCCGCCTACTTTTTTTAGGTATTCCGGGAGGCATCCGGCAAGATAGATCTTTTGGCATTTTCCTTTCTTTTTCCATTGGGCCATTTCGCGGATGGTAGCTTCTGCCTCATCGCGCGCACTTTTCAAAAACGCGCAGGTATTGATAATAATAATTTCGGCTTCTGCGGGGTTAGTCGTTATCGTATGCCCGCCAGCCACGAGTTTTCCCATTAAAACTTCGGTGTCGGATAGATTTTTGGGGCATCCGAGGCTGACAAAATAGATCTTCATCTAGGCCTTATTTTTTGCAGCGAGTTGACCGCAGGCGGCTTTGATCTCTTCCCCGCGGCTGCGGCGGACGGTGGTGACGATCCCATTAGCGTTCAAATAGGCGACAAAATAATCGACGACTTCTTTGGGAGAAGGCTTAAAATTATAGACAACCCGGCTGTAAGTTATCAGGTTAACGGTAACGGAAAGTTTCTTGCATAACCTAACCAGTTTTTCGGCCGCTTCTTCGGAATCGTTGACCCCCTCGAGCATAATATATTCCAGCGTTACTCGGCGGCCTGTCTTGCTGATGTAATATTCCACCGCTTCCATTAATTTTGGCAGCGGATATTTTATATTTACCGGCATAAGCTCCGAGCGGACCTTTCCGTCGGCGCTATTTAGCGAAACAGCCAGTCTGACCTGCGAATCTTCTCGTGCAAAGGCCATGATCTTGTCCGGGATCCCCGAGGTAGAGATCGTAATTCTTCTTTGCCCAAAATTTGCTCCCTGGTCGGAGAGAAGGATATTTACGGCTTTCATGACATTTTCATAATTTAGAAAAGGCTCTCCCATCCCCATAAAAACGAGATTGGAAATATCGGGATATTCTTTGGCGATCTGATAAAGCTGTCCGATAATTTCTGCGGCGGTCAAGTTCCTTTTGAACGGCATCTTGCCGGTCGCGCAAAAGGCGCAGCCGAGCGGGCAGCCGACTTGGGTAGAAATGCAAACGGTCTTTCTTTCTTCGCGGGTCTCCATAAAAACGGTTTCGATCAAACAGCCGTCTTCCAGTTCAAAGAGATATTTTTTTGTTCCGTCTTTGGATTTAGAAGTTTTTTTAGTTTTTGGAAGATAGATAGAATATTTTTCGGGAAGAAAAGCGCGGATCTCTTTTGAGAGGTCGCTCATCTCGCTAAAATCATAGGTGAGTTTTCTGTGAAGCCAGGCGTAGACCTGCTTAGCGCGGAAGGCCGGCAGTTTAAATGCCTGAAATTCCTGTATTAATTCATCCAATGTTTTTTCTAATATATTTTGCATAAAGAGCTAGCGATAGTTTGCGAATTGAAGCGCGATAGATAGATTGGCGGTTTTAAGTTTCTGCATGATCGCCTGCAGGTCGTCGATCTTTTTGGCGACTACCCTGATCTGGTCTCCTTGGATCTGGGCTTGGACCTTTAAACCGGATTCTTTGATCATTTTTGTTATTTCCTTGGCTTTTTCCTGGACGATCCCTGTTTTAATGGTAATATCTTGCTTTACATTTCCGCCCAGCGACTCTTCAACCTTTCCGTATTCAAAAAATTTGAGCGAGATCCCGCGGCGGGCGAATTTTTCCTGCAGGATCGTCTGGACATTTTTAAGCTTAAAATCATCCTCGGAGGTTAATTTTATCTTTTCCGCATCTTTTTCTATCTTGCTGATGCTCCCTTTAAAATCAAAACGGGTAGCGATCTCTTTTACTGCCATCGAAATGGCATTATCAAGTTCCTGCATATCCGGTTTGCTGACTATATCGAAAGAATGGTCTTGTGGCATATCCTCTATATTATACCAAAATATGCTAAAATGTGCCATATGGCCAACCTAATTCGCCTCCAAAAATACATTGCCGAATGCGGGATTGCTTCCAGGCGAGCAGCGGAGGATTTGATCCGGGCTGGGAAGGTGCGGGTGAATGGAGTCGTAGTTAGGAGTAAGGAGTTGGGAGTTAAGATCGATCCGGAGACGGATGTCGTTGAAGTCCATGGGAATAAGATCGAGCAAAAAGAACCTAAAGTTTATATCAAACTCAACAAGCCCCGCGGATACGTTTCTTCCTGTAAGAGCGAGAGAGGGGAACGGACCGTGATGGATCTTATTACCGACATCTCTTATCGCTTGTATCCCATTGGACGGCTTGATCAAGCATCCGAAGGGCTGATGCTGTTGACGAACGACGGAGCATTGGCAAATCTGTTGATGCATCCCAGATATGAGCATGAAAAAGAGTATTCGGTTGAAATTAATGAACGGCTTACCCCGCGGATCTTAAAAGAATTGGCCTCCGGCGTCGAGCTAGAGGAAGGGCATACCCTGTCGCCCAAGATCTTTCAAAAAGCCGATAAAACATTTAATATCATTTTGCGCGAAGGGAAAAAACGGCAGATCAGACGAATGGTGGAGGCGGTGGGGTACAAGGTCACAAAACTAAAAAGGATCAGGATCGGCAATATTAAGCTGGGGAGTTTGGGGATGGGGAAATACTGCTATCTTAGCGAGGCCGAAGTCGAAGGGTTATATTGAAATAAAGTGAAATTTTAGGGATTAAGTCTCGAAGTATTTAGTGAGATGGGAATAACATGGCCACAATGTAGAAGCGATGAGCCGGTCCTGCGACAAGCATACCGGTATGCACTGCAGCAATCAAGCAGCGATGAAAAAACCGCCGAAATGACTACGCATCTGGATCCCACCCTATTAACCTCAGGCAGAGACGGAGAATCAAGAGAAGAATCAGCGGCATATAACAATGTAAAAATTGACGCCTTGCTTCGCCAAAGAGCGCTGCAGGGGAGCGATGTTTTCAATTCGTTGTGTGAGATCGATCTGGATAAAGATGGTAAATTAGACCGGGTCTATACAGTTGAAAGGGCAAAAGAAAGTTGTGATAAGGCGACCAATGTATGTATGAGAACGATCGAACGCCAATATTATTTCGATTTAAAAAACAATGGAGAAGGAATTGATCTGGTATATTCGAATTATTCAAGAATGACAGTTACTCCTTCTTTAGGAAGGATGATGGAAGCCCCGATACAATATGTCATTAAAGGAACGGTCGCGCTGGGAGAAGTAGAAATATTAATCGATCCGGTAAAAAGGAAAAAAGCCGATAAGCTGGCACAAGAATATGCCGACCAACATCCACAAGGTCCGGTAATATTTGTAGTAAAAGAATTAAAACTATTGTATTTTTTCATCGATGGGAAAATAGTGCAGGAAAATGTTGATGCCGGAGAATACCTGCCATTCTTAAAGGGACAAAATAGGAAATATGAGATGAAATTTCCCGTTTCAGCCGCGTTCGGTATTGCCGATGGGCCGGAAAAAAAATCCACCTTTATGGCAGGGTCAAAGAAAAAGCGAGGGGACCGCAAGACACCGGAAGGAGAATATTTTATTTGCGCAAAAACAACTGCAAAATCCAAACCGAAATCGGATTTTACTAATTTTATGGCGATTAGCTATCCAAATATAGAAGATGCACGTGAGGGGCTCGAGTCAAAAAAAATCACCCAGGCACAATTTGATCAAATTGTAAGAGAGTATTCCCAGGGGCGTTGCCCGCGCGGTGCTGGCCTGGGAGATGGGGTTGGGTTGCATGCACAACCAGAAAGACAGCGAGAGGAAGTTGAAAGGGCAGAGCGGATAACGCTCGAACGCCGATATATTTCTTTTACAGACTGGACCCATGGATGCATTGCAGTAGAAGATATTGTTGCAAGATATATTTTTAACCGCATTCCTTTTTCCGGGACGCCCATTAAGATAATTTCTTCGGTTAGCCCTGGTTCGGAATAGCTGTCCCAGCCGCGATCGGATCGGGTTGAATGGTTATCCCGTGCTTGGCAAGGACCTCCTGGACGATTGCGGGAGTTATTTCAATATAATTTAATTTTAATAAAATCAATTCTTTTATTATTCTCGAAGAGGTAATGCCGCCCGGATCGGTCTTCCGGTTCAGCCCCAAGGCGAATAATTTGCTTCTCAACTCGTCGCCAATCCCCTCTAAAACCTTTCTTTGTGCGAATAGGGTTTCGAATCTGCCCGAATATTTTTCAATATAGGTGGCCCGAGTAAGAAGGCTAAAATATATTCCGGCAACACGTTTCTGATTGGTGGCCGAAAGGCTAATATTTAGGTTTTTAGAATTTGCATGGCCGGCATTCAGTGCTTTTGCTCTTATAAGCGCTTGCCGTTCTTCAGGCGTTAATATTGAAAGATTCCACTTTCCCCCTCCCTCAGATTTTGGCTTTAAATATTTGGTAACGAGTTTAAAGGCGGCTGCTTGCAGCGGATTTCTTTTTAATTCCTTTTCTTCCGCTGGAGTTAAACTTATGCCATGGCTTATTTTATAAAAAGCCGAATAGTAAGGATTTGTTGGTAATCTTGGGTCGGCTACAAAGGCATGTGCTTTGGAATATGTGAACATGACGTGCGATATTGAACCATCCGCCCATCCGCTATGCATAATTGTTGCGGCAACCTCGGCTAATTCATCAACTTCGTTTTCAAGCGTTGGAGATGAATGTAAATATTCAGGCGACTGTCCTCCGCCTGCAAAGTTGAATATTAATGCCCATTTGGAAAAATCGTTTGATCCCCATTTTGCCCGCACCAATATCCCTTCCTTTGACCATTCCATATCGGAGTAATTATAATTCGATGCCAATAAGCCCTGTTGTTCAATGGGAGTGTTGCCATCCTGCAATAGCCAAGTACTGCTCCCGTGGTCTAAGGACAGGGCGCAGCCTTTCAAAAAAACTGCAGCATCTTTTCCATAATACAAAGAGAGTCTTTCCAGGACGCTTTTTGGCAATGGCCGCATTGGAAGACCCTTTAAAGAAGTGCCTTCTACGGCTTTAAACAAGTAGCCGGGGTTACCGGCCTTATCTAATGTGATGAACGTTCTATAGTTTGGCGGGGGATTTAAGGATAATAGATCCAAATCATTGGCCATTAGCGGGCTTAATACGTTGTCGGACCCATCAGTGTTTTGCCAAATCCAGCCGTCATTTGTCAGTGTAAATTGTGCCCCTTCCGGCAGGTTTGTCCCTTCATATCTTTCAGAAAGAACATGGTCAGTTACTGTTGCGAGCGTAAATGTCCCGGGATCGGTTGGATCCGCAGTAAATTTATCATACATTGGTTCCCCGTTTATATCGCCAATATAGCCGGTATGCGCGATCGGGGGTCCAGCGCAAATGCTAACTTTTGCGTAAGGTTTTCCATCTTTCATTATAAGCATGACATTTGCTTCCTGGCTTGGATAAAAGTCAAATGATACGGAATTTGGGTCGCTTAATTCTGCTGCAACCGTATCCAGCCCTTTTTCATGGGCGACGGAGGAGAGCAACGGGATTTTTTCAAGCATCCCTTTATTAGGAACTTCATTTTGTGGCTTAACGACTTTTTTGCCCCCCGCCGGGAAAACTTGTGCAAGAAGGTAACTATCGGACGGGGAGACGTGGACACAGCCATGGCTAAAATAGAGATTTCCCAATAAATGGTTAAATAGAGTTGGGAAATCATGCTCTCTGCTGTTAAATATTCCGGCAATATCTTGAAGCACTACAGCTTGCGGTTGAACGGTAATTGATGCAAATCCCAAAGGGTAGGGAGCGAATGCCAGTTGGGTTGTTGGAGGTTCTTTTCCCTTTGGGGCCGAAGGTTGATTTGCCCAGGCAGGCAGGGCGGCTAAAAAGTCGGCTTCAGATAATTCGGGCTTTAAGAGTCCATGTTCTTGCAGCTCCGCGAATAAAAATTGACCGTTACATGCGTAATTGCCCGCGGAAATCCTGGTTACGGCTTCAAATAGCGATTTTTTGACAAGATGGATCGGGCAATCTTCAGCAAGAATGCCAGCCTTTCTAATGGTGCCCATAAGGCTATTGACCACGGCTAATTCGTTGCTGCCCGCGGTTTTCTGGGATACTCTTAATTCGGCTGGTTCGGGTCCGGCCATTTTGGTACCTCTCTATGTATAATTATCGTATTAAATGAGGGAAAACTTGTATGTGAAATAGCTCAATATTTATCATAAAAACGCCATTTATTAATAGGATATTATGTGCTTTATTGTTATTGTATTGAACAAGTGAAATTTTATTATTTTTCATCCGATAGCTTATTAGAGTAAAATAGGAGATAAAATGACAATCACCTGGGGAGCCTGTCAATCTGATGATTTTAATTTACGCCAGGCTTATAATTATGTCAAAGAATATGGACCGCAAAAAATAGGCGGCCAGACGACCCTCACTGTAGAAACTGGGGCAAAAGAAGGAATGGATCCCGGCAATAGCGTACAAGAGGACTTTGAAAAACCGGCGAATGTCAAACTTGATAATATTTTAAAAAAAGAGGCATTTTTACGCGGGCAAATATTAAGTGGTTCCCGTTGTGAAATCGACCTGGACCATGATGGCCGAACCGACACCGTTTATTCAATTGAAAAAGAAGAGGAATCGACTGACCCACGCACCGGAATTGTTAGTAAAATCAATATTAATTATTATTATTTTGATCTGGGAGGCAATGGCCCTGGGATCGATCTAGTTTACCGAAGAAAGCAGGAAATAAAAACTATCCCTTTCAAGGAGCCGACTAATCCCCTCCCGAAACCCAAGCTAGAGATCGAAAGAAATCCGCGTAATTTCATCAAAGCAAATCGCGAAGAAAACAGATCTGCTTAATATTGGAGTGCTACGAATATGACGACCTTCCTATTGCAATACAGAAACCGGCTGGGATGAAGAAATAGTGATCCCATATTTTGCAAAAACGGTCAACAGCACATCAGGGGTTATTTTTGTATATTCCATCTTTAATAATATTAAGTCCCTCATTATGTTGGCATAAACCTCCGGGCGAACCCCTTCCAGACCCAGTTTATTTAAGGTAAGCATGAGTGTTTCGCCAAGTTTTACTATTTCTTCCCTTTTTTGTTTGAAGACCCGAGCCCTGGAGGCTTCGAATTTTGAGATGTCGGCAATGCCTTTTACTACATAATATAAACCAATTAACTTTTGTTTTGAGTCGGTGCTTAATGAAAACACGCCGTCTTTTACTCCGTCAACTGTATCTAACTGAGATCTTTCTTTCTCCGATAGGATCGAAAGGTCCCATTTTCCAGTGCGGATGTAGTTTTGGACGAGTTTGATAACAACCGGACGCAAAGGGTGTTTATTTGTTTCAATCACTTCTTCCGGAGTCAGTTCTCCCCCATAGATAAGCTTGTAATATGCGGTTTGTTCGGGTTTTGATGAGATGCCTTCATCAACGAAGCGCAAGCTTTTTTCATATGTAGAAAGAGCCTCCGCAATCGGGCCTTCCTGATCCTGATGCAGCATGATTTTACCGAGGATAAATGCAAAAGTAATTGTGGATGTATCAAGGGTAGGAATGGAATGAACAACCTCTCCTGACCGAACGCCCCTGGCATCATTGAAAGTTAAAGACCAGCGCGAGAAATCATTGCTTAGATAGCGTGCGCTTAATAATTGTCCGTCTCCAGCCCGTTTGCAATCATAAAAGCTTTTATCGCTGCTGACAAAAGTTGAGACCTCTTTTTCTTTTTCTCCCTTTTCATTAAAGAATTGCCATTTCTCCCCATCTGTTTTTCGTAAAAATGTCCCTGCGGGTAAAAATGTTTTTAGATCGAATTTTTCTGCGACCTGCTTCAAGACTGCTTTTGGAAGAGGACGATAGGGTGTTGCGCTGCCATCTATTTTGGATTGAAAATTATAGACCAGGATTCCTTCCGGGTTTCTTCTAATATCCACGCGATAGCCAAGCGGAGGGGAGATTGAAATTACCTCCATGTTTTCGTTGAGCGCCGGATCGAGAGTGTGCGGGGTACCATCGGTGTCTTGCCAAACCCATCCCTCAAGGGTCCTAATTATCGAGGCCCCTTGCGGAATACGCGTATTTGGATACAAAGGGGTAGAGTAATGGTCGGTAGCCGAATAAAGGGTATAGCGGCCGGGATCGGTCGGTCCCGCAATATTTATATCATAATCCTCGATTCGAAATCCATTTTCTTCACGAACAATATAGGGTCTTTTGTTTTCAAGGGCGGGGCCGCAGCTGATATTTGCCTTTGCAACGGGTTTCCCATCCACTTCAACAACCATTATTTCTGAATCTTCATTAGGATAAAATCTAAATACAACGGAACCTGCTGTGCGTAATTCTTCCGCAAGCGTCCCAACTCCGCTGGTTGACCCGGGTTTATTCTCATAAGAATAAATAAGTTCAGTTAGAAAGGGAATTTTATCAAGAGAGGCTTGATCTACTTTTTGATCTTGCGGCATGACCTGTTTTATCCCTTTTTTCGGAAAAATGTTAGCCAATATATAACTGTCAGGAGGAGAAACGTGAATGCAACCATGGCTAAGGTAGAGGTCCCCAAGTAATGAATTAATTAGTGTTGGGAAATCATAAGTATTGAAAACGGTCGCCGCCTCATTTAGCGTCGCGCTTAATAAAGAAGCATCAACTGTTGCTGAGACCGGCGGACGACCAAGTAAAGAGATGCTGGGTGGTAAATCAGAAGGAGTCGCCCCATCAGGCTTTTGGCCGGTTTTTCGCGGAGACGAACTAAAGAGCCTGGCAAATCCTTTGTTATCACCAGGATTTACTAACCACTCCTTTAGTTTTATAAAAAGAGAAGAAACGTTAAGCTCAAATACAGCGGAATAAGCCCCAGTTTTTTGCGTGTAATGGCCCCAAAAAGGGCGGTTTTAACTTTGTCGGCAGGTGTATCCCCCTTGAGCACTCCGGCTTTCAATAGGGCGGAGTAAGCCTGATCAACCATCTCCCCTTCGCGGATTCCGGTTGTTACGATATTTAAATTTTGTGTATTTAAACTAGGAATTCCCATAGTTGTTCCTCTGTATATATATCGTAATTAGGGGATGGAAACTTGCGTAAAAACAGGGGTTAAAAGGCATTAAAATAGCTATAAAAACGCCATAAACAAGCATTGTGAATAAATATTATTCGGGATCAGGTATTAAAAACAAAAAATAATCCTTTTTGAGGCAAAAATTGTATGTTATAATTTCCACCTATGGCAATAATTGTCCACAAATACGGCGGAAGTTCCGTCGGTTCGCCCGAAAAGATCAAAAATGTCGCCCGCCGGGTTAAAAGGGTGCATGACGAGGGGAACAGTGTTGTGGTCATAGTTTCGGCAATGGGCGATACGACTGACGAATTGATCGATCTGATGATGAAAGTGACCGATAACCCTGATCCAAGGGAATATGACATGCTTGTTTCAACCGGGGAGCAGGTCTCCGCGGCTCTTCTGGCGATGGCTCTGCAGGGACTGGGTTGTCCGGCGGTCTCCTTGACCGGCGGCCAGGCCGGTGTGATGACCGAAGATATCTATAAAAAAGCCCGTATCAAAGAGATCAAACTTGATCGGCTCAAAAAAGAATTAAAATCCGGAAAAGTCGTTGTCATAACCGGCTTCCAGGGGATCGACAGCAAAGGTGACATTATCACGATCGGGAGGGGTGGGTCGGATACCTCGGCGGTCGCGGTCGCGGCGGCACTGAAAGCCGATGTTTGCGATATTTATACCGACGTAGACGGCGTCTATACGACCGACCCCAGGATCGTTAGCGATGCCAGAAAATTAAAATATATTTCATACGAAGAGATGCTGGAGCTTGCCAGTCTTGGCGCCCAGGTCCTGCATCCAAGATCGGTGGAGTGCGCCAGTATCTATAATATGGTCATTCACTTGCGGCATAGCCAGAAAGACATCGAAGGGACATATATTATGTCGCCCGCGCAAATTGCCAAGGAGGTAGGTAAAATGGAAAAGAAAGAAGCGGTGAGAGGGATCGCGCTTGATGAAAATATTGCTAAGATCGGGATACTGAAAATTCCGGATAAACCGGGGACCGCTGCCAAAATATTCGGCGCTCTTGCGGCTGAAAAGATCAACGTTGATATGATCGTCCAATCGATCCATCCTTCAGGAACGCAGGCCGATATGGCTTTCACGGTGGACAAAAGCGACGCAAAAAGGGCGATCGAAGTTGCAAAAGATATGGCGATCAGCCTGCGGGCGGACAGCGTAATTTCCGATCCGGACGTGAGCAAAGTTTCGCTTGTCGGCATCGGCATGGTAAGCCAGCCGGGGACAGCATCAAAAATGTTCGAAACGCTTTCTATCGCTAAAATTAATATCCAGATGATCACGACTTCAGAGATAAAAATTTCGTGTATCGTTAAAGCTTCGGAAGGGAAAAGAGCAGTTCAGGTACTGCATAAAGCGTTCGGGCTCGAAAAAGTCGCTTAATGAAATTACTATTTCTTATTGTTCTATCCTATGTGATCGGTTCGATCCCCTTTAGCTATCTGTTCCCGAAATTAAAAGGGATCGACACGCGCAGCAGCGGGACAAAAAATGTCGGCGCGAGCAACGCGCTTTTGGTTTCTGGCCCATTAGCTGGCGTACTTTCCCTGATCGGCGATGTCTTAAAAGGTTTTATCATGATCCAGCTTGCCAGATATTTCGGACTGTCGGATATCGGGATCGCATTTGTTGGGCTTGTTGCCGTTGTGGGGCATGATTTTTCGGTCTTTCTTAGATTTAACGGCGGAAAAGGAGTGGCGACAACTGGCGGGGTTCTTTTAGCACTTGATCCTATCTTTACCATAATGATCGTTCTTTTTTGGATCTTGTGCATGATGCTTATCCGTTATTTTATTCCGAGTACGGTCCTGGTTCTTTGTCTTTTGCCGTTGATCATTTGGATGTCGTCCTGGGGATGGCCGTACATATTGATGGGGATCGGCTTTGCATTATTGGGTTTATACGCGCATCGCGATGATATAAGACGTTTTTTTGCCGGCGAGGAATTGACTATTTCGCAGTCTTTAGCTAAAGTGTTTAAGAAGCATCGGGGTGTAGCTTAGCTTGGTAGAGCGCTACGTTCGGGACGTAGAGGCCGGAGGTTCAAATCCTCTCACCCCGATTTTTTATTTTTTCGAGGCGTAATATGAAAAAGTGGTTAATATTTTTGACCCTGATCAGTTTATTGGCCGGATTTTCAATTGCCGCCGCAAAATGGAAAACCTTCAATGGCGCATTTTTTGATATAAGCTATCCCGCAACATTTAAAGCCATCCCATCCCTCAAAAGCGGCTATATGCCGGAAAAGTATGACAGCGCTCGCTTTATCTCCCCGGATAAGCAGGTTGAATTTTATGTTCTTGCCCCCATGTGGAATGCCGATGCAGCAGAAATAGCGGTTAACCCTAAAACCGAAAAGGTAGTTTCAGAAAGGGAAGAAGAAGGGAGATTAGATTTTTCCGGGATCATTGAAACGATCAAGCAGGTGACCATAAAGGCAAAAGATGGAAGTTACCTGCGCTCATACATTGATACGGAAGGGGATAATAATACAAGACTAATATTTGGCATAAAATACAGGAATATGAAGGCATATGAGAGTTATAAGGCCGATTATCTTCAATTCAAAAAGTCAATTCGCCAGTACTCGGATTGACACTGTTTTGAATATTCGCTAGACTTGTAAAATATGGATAAGAATAACAAAAAAGAACGCTTTTATAGCATCATGATCGTTCCGCATGATGCCAAAGGGCACCCGGTCAGTATCAAAGTCCCGGCAAAGCTGGTTTATGGTTTAGTCGGCCTGTTTTTATTCTCCTTTATTTTGGCAGGATCGTCCATTGTTTATTCAACCTTAATTTCAAGGCGGATGATAAGCTATTCGGATGTGATATCAAAGAATTCGCACCAGCAGAAAATGTTATCCGAATTTTCCGATAAGACCGAAAAGGTTTCCGCCGCGCTAGAGGCGCTGGCAAAAGAAGAAAGCGACATTCGAAAGCAGCTTGGCATTAAAGACTGGAAAAGCAAGATAAATATCAATACTGCCTCAAAAGAATCATTAAGCGACAGCATTTCTATGAAATTGAAATTAGCCGATGCGAAAGTTAATGAGAGAAAAACCAGTCTTAAAGAGATAAAGGCTTGGGTCAGTACTGTAAGAGAAAAACTTGCGAATACTCCATCCGGCTGGCCGGTAAGGGGTAATATTACTTCATTTTTTGGATACCGAACTTTTCCCTGGAGAGGTTTTCATGCCGGGATCGACCTTGATGTTCCTTATGGGACTCCGGTCGCCTCTACGGCTCCGGGCGAAGTTTCCTTTACCGGATGGGAGCGGGGATACGGCATGACGGTAAAAATTGACCACGGACAGGGGGTCTCAACCCTATATGCCCATAACTCGATGATCAATGTCATGGTGGGACAGAAAATAAAGAAAGGACAAACGATCGCTTTTGTCGGGACTACCGGACAAAGTACCGGGCCCCATTGCCATTATGAAGTTTTAAAAAACCTACAGCCGGTCAATCCTATGGTTTTTCTTAAGCTTGATATTTTAAGCGCCAGTAAATTATGGGGGAATGGTTATGGCACTAATTGATCATTTTTTTAAAAAAGGGAATAATTCCTCTTTTATGCAGGGGGTCGGTTCGGTCCTTAGTATTGACGCTAAATTTCGAGGGGAACTATCAACCGACGGGTCAATTAGCGTAAACGGACAATTTGAAGGAAAGCTGATCGCCAAAGGCGAAGTTGTGATCTCGCCGTCCGGCCATGTTATTGGCGAGGTTTTTGCGCGCTCGGTAATTATTTCAGGAAAAGTGGATGGCCACATCCATGCTAAAGAGAACATAGAATTATTGAAGACCGGCCGGGTCCATGGAGATATCTCCGGCGGCAGCATTGTTCTTGAAGATGGCTCTTTTTACCAGGGAAAAGTTAAGGTTGCCTCTGCCCCCGAAGAAAAGCCCGAAGAGTTCCCCCCCGCGGAAGTTTGATCCAGTATGGGAATTTTGTATGTTGTTGCCACCCCGATCGGAAATCTTGAAGATATTACGCATCGAGCTTTGCGCATTTTGGCTGAAGTCGATTTGATCGCGGCCGAAGATACCCGCCATTCAAAAATACTCCTTTCGCATTATTCGATCTCTACGCCGCTCACTTCATATCATAAATTTAACGAAAAAATTAAATCTTCTCATTTGGTCGATCTATTAAAAGAAGGAAAAAATATTGCCCTGATCTCCGATTCGGGGATGCCGGGGATCTCTGATCCGGGTTATAGGATCATTCGGGATGCGATCGATGCAGGGCTCAGGGTTGAGCCGATCCCAGGCCCCTCGGCAATTGTTGCGGCGCTGGCGGTTTCGGGTTTGCGGACGGATCGGTTTATTTTCGAAGGGTTTTTGCCCAGGAAACCGGGGAAAAAAGCAAAAAAGTTAGAAGAGTTAAAAGATTTTGATGGTTCTGTTATAATATATGAATCGCCGTTCAGGGTGATCAAGACTCTGCAGGATGCTTTAGGCGTTTTTGGCGATTGCGAGACGGCGGTTTGCAGAGAATTGACGAAAAAATTTGAGGAGGTGGTCAGAGGAAAGCTCTCCGAGGTGCTTGAACATTTTAAAACCAAAGCGCCAAAAGGAGAATTTGTGATCGTGTTCCAGCCAGGCTGCTCAGCGGGAGAGTTATAGTTAAATTGCAGGTTCTAATCCTGTACTGGCGAAGTTTATGTAGGGTTTTCCCGGAATTCTATACTTCAATAAAATAAAAAGGAGTATAGAGATGAAATGTAAGTTAGGAGTTAGGGGTTGGGAGTTAGGAGTCGTTAAACTTGGTTTAGTTTTAATTTTTTGTTTGTTTTCCACGTTGCATAGTTCGTTTGCTTTAGATATTCCTCGGTTCATTGGCGAAGATATTATTGTTACTGCTCTGCGGACGGTTGTCTCTGAAAAAATTTCCCCTTGGAATACCACTATTATTCGTGCAGACGAGCTGAAAAATTATAATACGGTTGGCGAAGCGCTTAAAACCGTTGCCGGAGTGGATTCTCAGAGTTACGGATCCTACGGATCTTTGAATTCTATCCGCTTGCGCGGCGCAAATTCTACGCAAGTCTTGATACTTGTTGACGGGAGCAGGATAAATACTCCTACGCTCGGAATGTTTGATATGGGCGATCTGTTGACGAGCAATGTAGAGAGGATAGAAGTCGTTCGCGCGCCGCTTTCCGCGATCTATGGTTCGGATGCGATCTCCGGCGTGATCAATATCATTACCAAATCTCCCGCACAGGGCGGGCGGAGTTTTTCGGCCAGTACGAATTCTTTTGGGGGAGGTAAATTCTCCCTTTCGGCCTCAAATGCAAATTTTCTCCTGTCGGCCAATTATTTTGGATCGCAGGGATTTCGACAAAATGGGGATTATCTGGCGAAGGACGCTTTTTTGAAAGTTAATTTTCCGATCGGGATCGGAGATATTATTGCCCAATATGACTATTACGATGCGGACAAAGGTTTGCCAAACGTTCCGACCTCGGAAGCGGATCCATATTCTGCTACAACCCCGAACGACCGGCAAAAAGATAAGAACACGATCGCAAGTGTCGGCTTAAAAGGGGAGAATTATTTTCTGCGGACATTTCAAAACACTTTTATGCAAAAACTTGATCCCTATATTTGGGGGGCAAGCGTTAATCAAGGGAATCAGACCGGAATTGAATGGCAGCAGAATTTTGATCTGATGATGGGGAAAGTTTCATATGGCATAGATGGAAGGCAGGATTTTGGAAATACCCAGTTTTCCGGAGAGCATACGATCCAGACTGTTGGAATTTATGCCCAGGATATGATCAGTTTTGGAGAAAAGGGGGCCCTTATTGCCAGCATGCGGGCGGACAAACACTCGGTGGCAGGCACCGCGATAAACCCTCGGCTTGGATTAACCTATTTGCCGGAAGAAAATCTGATCATAAAAGCTTCCGTCGGGACGGCCTTCCGCGCTCCTACGCTTAACGAGCTTTACTGGAATGACGGATATAGTTTTGGCGATCCAAACCTTAAGCCCGAAAAGTCTTTTTCATATGAGATCGGATTGGAAAGATCGTTTTCCGACAACCATTGGGCCCGGGTAAATTATTTCCGCAATGTGACCACCGACCTGATCATGTGGGACTGGAAGAGCAATATGATGGAAGCCAGGGCTAAAAATGTCGGTGAGGCTAATGTTGAAGGGGCGGAATTTGAATTGACCCAAAAAATTGCCCGCGATGGGAAAGCCTTTGCCAATATCACTTATCAAAAGGCGGTCGATGTCCGCGATTTTGATCCTTTGGCGCAAGGAAAGATCCTAAGATATACGCCGGAAATAAAATATAATGTCGGCATTGAAACTAAAAATAGTACGATCCTTGTGCGCCATGTAGGAGAAAGGTTTGCCGACCTGTATAACACCGTTAAAATGGCGCCCTACACAGTAGTAGACCTAAAATTATTCAGAAAACTGTCAAGTGCTGCAAATGTTGAATTTGCGGTTGATAATTTATTCGATGAAAATTACAGTGAAGTTGTCGGCAATGATCCGGTTACTTTTGCGAATCGTAATTTTCCGATGCCCCGGCGCACGTACACTCTTGGGGTGAAGTGGGAAATTTGATATAATAAGCAGAGGGAATAGAACGGATTAGTAAGGATAAGAAGGGAATAGTAAGAATATAAAAAGGAGAAAAGAGATGTTTAAAGCAAAAGAAGTTTCGATGAATAGTTTAGTGGTTTATGTGATGGCGGGATTATTGTTGTCGAGTGCGTTATATGTCGCCAGGCCGCATACCGGTGCGAGGACGGAAACGTTGACTTTCACCGCTGTTGAGACTGTGGTTGTAAAACCTGCCGTAAATACTTTGGTAAAAAGTGCTCCAGTGGTAGAAACGATCGCGACCCAGGCTCCGATTCCGTCGCCGACCGTGATGGCTCCTTTACCGATCGTTGCGCCGGTTGTGATGAGCAAAGTAATGCCGATCTATCCACCTTCTGCCCGAGCAAAAGGCGAGACCGGGTTAGTGAATCTATCGATCTTAGTTGGACTTAGCGGATTGCCGCAGGATGTTAAAGTGAATTCTTCTTCTGGAAATGCCCAGATGGATGAATCTGCGGTTAGAGCGGTTTCGCAGTGGAAATTCTTGCCTGCCCTGCAGGGTTCGCAAGCGCTTGCCAGCTGGTACGATGTTCCAGTGAGTTTCGTAATTAATTAATGGCTGTCGAGCCTCTAGGAAAGTTTTTAATTTATATCGGCATCATTATGGTGCTGATCGGTGGTTTTTTCGTTCTAGTTGCAAAAGTCCCCTGGTTCGGTAAATTGCCGGGGGACTTTATTTTTCGCCGCGAAGGAATAACGATCTTCTTCCCTGTTGCGACGATGATCCTGATCAGCTTAATACTGACTTTATTGTTGAATATTATTTGGCGGAGATAAAAAGAATTTCGGGACGAGAGGATTTGAACCTCCGATCTCTACCACCCCAAGGTAGCGCCTTAGACCAAGCTGGGCCACGCCCCGAAATCAATATCATTATAACAGCTGAGAGGATGTATGAAAACTTCAGACTTTGATTTTATTGTTCCCCCGGAGCTAATCGCTCACGAGCCGGCCTCCAAACGTGATCATTCGCGGCTGATGGTGCTTGATCGCGACGAACAATCTATTTCCCATAAAAACTTTTATGATATTGTCGATTATCTCCTGCCTGGCGACCTTCTGGTTTTGAATGATACAAAAGTTATGCCGAGTAACATTGTTGGGAAGAAAGAAGAGAGTGGGGCAAGGGTCGAGGTGTTACTAGTCAGCAGAAAACAGAAAGCAGAACTCAGA
>JBAYJF010000014.1:0-21393 GCA_041665245.1 Candidatus Margulisiibacteriota bacterium
ATTATTTCCCGGATAAAACTTTTAGGCCGGAGCAGCCGCTTAGCCGGGCAGAAACCGTCTCGCTATTAATAAAAGCGAAAGAAAAAGAACCTCCACCGCATGACGAAAGTTTTCAGATCTTTACCGATGTTCTGACGTCCCACTGGGCGGCAGACTACATAGCCGAGGCATATAAGAAAAAAATAACGTATGGGTATCCGGACCGAACCTTCAAGCCAAGGAATACCACCTCCCGGGCAGAAGGGATCACCTTTCTGACAAGATTCGACGGGCTTGCTCTTTCTTTGAAAGACGTATTGAGCGCCCCATACAGCGATGTTCCTCTTCATCATTGGGCGCTAAGAGAGATCCTCGCCGCGAAAGACAACCAATATTTAAATTATATTAAGGGCGAAAAACTTGGCCCGAAACAAATCCTTACACGCGCCGAGCTAGCCGAAATGCTCTATCGAACAGATTTCACAAAAACAAAACTAAATGATTTCATTTTTGAGCAGCCTTCTGTCAGCGGCGTTTCAATTGAAGCCGCCCCCTCCACCGAATTAGCCCCGCCCAGCAGAGAGTAATTTCTCGTCGACAACGCTATGCTTTTAAATAAAATACTGATATAATATTATTTCGGGAATATATATGGCCGTACAATTTTTTGACCTGAAAAGACAAAACAAGGCACTTGAAACAGAGCTCGATAATGCGATAAAAAGCGTAGTCGACTCCGGCAGCTATATCCTTGGTAAAAATGTTTCCGCACTAGAAAATGAATTTGCCTCTCTTGTGGGAACAAAATTTGCAATTGCTGTTGCCTCCGGAACGGACGCCCTGCACTTAGCCCTTCGCGCGGCCGGAGTAGCGCCCGGCGACGAAGTCATTACGTCGCCTTTCACCTTTGTCGCAACCGCTGAAGCAATAATATACTGCGGAGCAATTCCGGTTTTTGCAGATATTGATCCGGAAACATTTAATCTTGATGCCAGCGCTCTAAAAAAGAAAATTACAAAAAAAACGCGCGCGATCCTGCCGGTCCATCTCTATGGCCAAGCCTGCAACATGGCGGAAATAACGTATATCGCAAAAGAAAAAGAGCTCTTGATTATTGAAGATTGCGCTCAAGCTACCGGCGCAAAATATAACGAAACCCAGGTCGGCGCATTTGGGGATGCCGGCTGCTTCTCGTTTTTCCCGACCAAAAACATCGGTTGCTTTGGCGACGGCGGGATGGTTACAACGAACAGTGAAAAAACCGCACAAGAGATCAAGGTTTTACGCGGACATGGGAGCCGAAAGACCTATCATTACGATCTTATCGGATATAACAGCCGGCTGGATGAGCTGCAGGCGGCTATTTTGCGCGTGAAACTTCCTTTTCTGAATACCTACCTTGAAAAACGGAGAGAAACGGCCAGACTATATAACGCGGCCTTTAAGGCCCTACCTCTTCTTTGCCCAAAAGAGATCGCCGGCGGTTATCATACTTATAATCAATATACGCTAAGATATAAAGATCGCGACAAGCTCGCCTCCCATCTAAAGGAAGCGGGAATCGCATCAATGGTCTATTATCCCCTATCCCTGCACTTACAAAAAGCGTTTGAATCCTTTGGATATAAAATTGGCGACTTTCCAGGCGCCGAGCTTGCCCAATCTGAAGTAATTTCGCTCCCAATATTTCCGGAGCTATCAAAAGAAGAAATTAACGCGACCATCTCTTCCGTCCTTCAATTTATTAATTAATGGCAAGAGGATTAAAACTAGGAATTATCGGCGCAGGTGCGATGGGAAAAAACCATCTTCGCATAGCCATTTCTATCCCCGGAATAAAGGTTGTTGGGATCGCCGACAAAGACCTCGCGCTGGCTGAAAAACTTGCTGCTGAATTTGGAACGCACGCATTTCCGGACATTTCGGCCCTTATACAAAGCTCCGATGCGATTTGTATCGTTACCCCAACCTCAACGCATCATGAACTCGCCAGCACCTGCCTTAAAGCTGGAAAGCACGTCCTTGTCGAGAAGCCCTTTACTGGTAACTCGGCGTTGGCAAAGGAGCTCATGGCGCTTGCAAAAGACAACAACGTATATCTTACTGTCGGCTTAATTGAGCGCTTTAACCCTGTTATTAAACGGCTCCAAAAAGAGATCAAAGGAGAAAAGATATTAGGGATCGACATTAAACGCTTTAGCCTCTTTCCGGCCAGGATCACCGACACGAACGTCATTTTTGACATGATGATCCACGACCTTGACCTGCTTCTCACCTTGATCCCTGGCGAGATCAGCCATCTATCCGCCTCCGGTAAAAAGATAAAAACCTCCCTGCTCGATTCTGCCCAGGCAACGATAATGTTTGAATCGGGGGTCGCGGCGCGCGTCGAAGCCGATCGGACCGCCGACAAGATCACCAGAAAGCTCGCTGTAACGACAGAAAAACAGCTTGTTGAAGCAGATCTTTACGCTAAGTGCCTGATCTTAAGGGATTTTTCAACTCCAATTCCAAGCACGATTCCGGTAAAACCGGTAGACCAGCTGACGATGGAACTTCAGGATTTTATTCAGACGATCAAATCCGGAACGCCCTACCCCACCGCAACCCTGGCCCTGAAATCCCTAATTTTAGCCGAGGAGGTCCAAAAGAAATGCTTATAGGAATACTCTCATTTGCGGTCGTTTTTACGTTTATCGCCCTTTCTCATGAAGGTGGGCACTTTTTTTTCGCAAAACTTTTCGGCGTTAAAGTTTTCGAGTTTGGCATCGGCTTTGGCAAACGCCTCTTTTCCATCACGCGCGGCGATACTACCTACTCTATCAACCTGTTCCCTGTTTTAGCCTTTGTTCGTATCGCCGGAGAAGGCGAGAGCGAAGAAGAAAAAGCCTGCTCTCCCGACCAACTATTGATCAATAAAACCACTTTTCAGCGCTTTATGATCGCTTTTGCCGGTCCCATGCTGAACGTAATATGCGCAGTGATCATCCTTTCGATCCTCTTTTCTTTTTCCGGCGTCCCTGCCGGCGTTTCAAACGAGATCGGGATGATAAACAAGAATTCTCCTGCCGAAAAAGCGGGATTACTTGTCGGCGACAAGATCATATCCATAAATAACATAAAAGTGGCCACCATGGAAAGGTCCATTGAATATATTCATGCCTATAAAGGGAAAAACCTACTGCTTTCTGTTCAACGCGGAGATAAAATGGTGTCAGTATCTGCACAGCCTACATATAATAGTAAGCTCAAGGTTCACTTGATCGGCTTTTCACCAAAACCATTTTACACCAAGGTAAACATACTTCAGGCCATTGGCTCGGCCTTTTCTCAGACCTATATAATGGTAGCTTCTACGCTAGCAGTTGTTTTTATGCTCTTTACTGGCGCCGTATCGATCTCCGACCTTGCAGGCCCGGTCGGGATTGCCCAAATTACAGGCAAATACGCTCAAACGGGGTTAATATCGCTTGTCTTTTTTACAGCTTTTATCAGCGTAAACATCGGAATCATCAACCTGCTGCCGCTCCCCGCCCTGGACGGCTTTAGCATTCTTTTTCGGCTATTTGAGGGGATATCTCGAAGGAAGATCAATTCTACACTCGAAAACAAAATTAACGGCTATGGGCTGGTCGTCTTGCTCGGCTTTATGTTTTTAGTTACAATCAATGATATTTTAAGGCTTTTCACCAGCCGCTAGCTCGGCCGCCTTGATCGTATTTCTTAAAAGCATCGCAATAGTAGTTAAGCCGACGCCCCCAGGGACCGGCGTGATAAAACCTGCCTTTTCCTTCGCGGACTCAAACGCTACATCGCCATAAAGCTTTCCTGCTTCGCGATTTATTCCAACATCTATGACGATAGCCCCCTCTTTTATCATGCTCCCGGTTATCATCTCTTTTTTTCCAATTGCAGCGATCACTATATCTCCGCGCCTGATCACGCTCGGCAGATCGGTAGTTTTAGAATGGCAGATTGTGACCGTCGCGTTCCTCTGCATCAATAAGATCGAAACCGGCTTCCCGACAATATTGCTTCTCCCAATAACAATGGCTTCTTTCCCGGAGATATCCACCCCTGTGGATAAGATCAGCTCAATAATGCCTTGCGGCGTACAAGGAACCAAGGCTCGTTTGTCCCCTTTTAACAGCAACCCCATGTTTACCGGATGGATCCCGTCGACATCCTTGCGAGGATCGATTGACTCGATCACTTCATTTTCATTGATCGACTTTGGAAGTGGAAGCTGAACCAATATACCACTAACGCCCTTATCGCAATTGAGTTCTTGAATATGCTTAACTAGCTCGTCTTGCTTGATTGACAAGGGATACCGACGGGTCTCCGACGACATTCCAACCTCAAGACATCCCTTCTCTTTATTCTTAACATAGATCTGCGAAGCGCTATCTTCGCCCACCAGGATAACCACAAGCTTAGGAATTATCCCACGCTTTTCCCTTAGGTTATCCACTCGCCCCTTTACTTCCGTCTTTACCTTTTCCGTGATCGTCTTTCCGCCTAATATTTCAACCATATTTATCCACACCCCTTATCCACAGGCTTGTCCACAAGTCCCCTTGCCTGTAGTTATTTACTTTCCGACACAGAAGCGACTAAAGATCCGATCGATAACCTCACCCGAAACCTCTTCTCCGGTCAACTCACCAAGGTGAACAATGGCCGCGCGAAAATCGATCGATAATAGATCAACCGGGACTCTTTCCGAAAATCCACTTAAAACCAGAACCAAACTTTCTTTGGCTTTTTCTAAGGCCGCTTTCTGCCGTTCGTTGATAAATCCGTTTTCAGCAGAGCCCTCATTGATCGATAGCCTTAAAACAATTTCTTCTTTAATCTTTCCAATTCCCATTTTTTTCAGCGCCGAAATTTTTATGATCTCTTTTTTATTATACACTTTTTCCAGATCGATTTTATCCAAAATGTCCGTTTTGTTAATTACCGGAATAACATTTTTGTTTTTTAAAATTCTTGCTGTTTCGATTTCTTCCGTAGATATTTCATCCCCCGTCCCATCAAACAGGTTGATAACAATATCCGCCCTTTCTATCTCCTTTTTTGTCCGTTCGATCCCCAACTCCTCCGCCCTACTCCCCGCCTTCCGCATCCCCGCAGTATCAATATATATCACCGGAATTCCCCCGACACTTGCCATCTCCTCAATTGTATCCCTGGTCGTTCCAGGCGCATCCGTAACAATTGCTCTATCATTATCTAATAGGGCGTTTAATAAGCTTGATTTACCCGCGTTCGGCTTTCCCAAAATGGCTACCCTCGCCCCCATTCTTAAGATCCTCCCCTGGTCAGCAGACTCAAGTAACTTCTCAATTTCTATAGATATACTTCTAACCTCATCCAACCCAACGCCCCCCTCGATCTCGTCCGGAAAATCCGCGCTTGCTTCGATTGCAGCTAACACGTTAATTAGTTTCTCGCGAATTTCAGCAACCGCCTTCGATAGCGACCCATCTAACTGAGCATTTGCAGACTTTAGCGCCATCATCGTTTTAGCATTGATCAGGTCGATCGTCGCCTCTGCCTGCATAAGATCGATCTTCCCGTTTAAGAAGGCTCTTTTCGTAAACTCTCCTGGATCGGCAAGCCTAGCCCCCACCCTGATCAACTCTTCCACAATAGCCCCGATTACCACCCTGCCCCCATGGCAACTTATTTCAACAGCGTCTTCTCCGGTAAAGCTATGCGGACCATAGGCAACCCATGCAAGAACGTTGTCTATTTTGCTTTCTGGGCTCGAAATCCAACCATAATATATTTTTCTGGCTTCGTATTGATCAGAAGAGGGAGACAAAGAGGAAAAGACAGACCTTAAGCAATCAACCGCGCGCTTGCCACTCAACCGAACCACTCCCAACCCGCTACAGCCAGGCGGAGTCGCCTGCGCAACAATAGTGTCATCAACAAATTGTTTCACGTGAAACATTCCTTAGTCACGAATATATTACTCCCGAATTACACGAATTTCCGTTTCGCCAATTACGCGAATATACACTAATTTACCGAATTCTGGCCGAAATTCGTGCATATTCGAGTAAATTAGAGAATTAGAGAGCCTTTCCCATTAGTGCAATTCGAGAAACTAAAATTCGCGTCCCAATGTTTCACGTGAAACATTATTTAGGAGCAATAACTAAGCGCCTATCGTCCCCTTCCCCGCTACTGTATGAAGTAACGTCTGGATTGTCTTTTAGAAACATATGAATAATTCTTCGGTCTCCGGCATGCATTTGAGGCATTCTCTTCTCTTTTCCGGTCGATTTTACCTCATCAACGACATCCTGGGCCAATCTTTCAAGCGATTTGATCCTTTTTTCCTTATATCCTCCAGCGTCGATCGATACATGCGCCTTTTCGTTCATCATCTTAAAAAGAATAGATCTTACAAGAATTTCGAGAGCTTTTAAGCTATTCCCTTCTTTTCCGATGATCCTTCCCATGTCGTCGCCTTTAATGTTTAGCTCAATTTGACCTTCCTCGCCCTTTTCAACGTTGACAATGGTCATAAATCCCATTTTATCAAGTATGTTTTGTAATATTTGAAGCGCCTCCTCCTCCATCGTCCCCTTAACCATTACTTCGACCTCCGCCTCTTCTCCCCCAATGATCCCCATTACAGCCGACTTCCCTTCACTAATAACCCTAACCTCGCACTTTTCTTCCCCTACCCCCATGACCTGCATAGCATTCTTCTTTGCTTCCTCAACATTTTTACCCTTCATGATAATACTTTTCATAACTATCTCCTTTAAGCCTGCCCCGAACTATTTCGAGAGCCTAGGCATTTACTTTCTTTCTTAAAATATACTCTTGCTGGACCCAGCCCATCAAATTTGAGATCACCCAATAGATCTGAACCCCCGCTGGAAAGCTAATACTGATAAATGCAATAAAAAACGGCATAATTATTAACATCATCTGATTCTGATCCGGGCTTGTAGGCATCGATTTTTGAGATAACCAGGTAGAAAGGCCGATCAAAACGATCATGATATACGTTGGATCCGGCTTGACAATGTTTGTCATCCAAAGAAACTGACTGCTCGCCGCAATAGCCAGAAATTCCTTGCTCTGGAGGGCAAAAAACAGTGCCAAGAAAAATGGTATCTTTAATAAAACTGGCAAGCATCCTCCCAATGGATTGACCTTCTCGGATTTATACAGTGCCATTATCTCCTGCTGCAGCTTTGTCGGTTCATCTTTATACTTCTTTTGCAGCTCCTTCATCCTGGGCTGTACCTTCTGCATTGCCGCCATCTGTTTGATCGAGATCAAAGTTAGCGGGTATAATGCCAAGTTTACCGCGATAGTAAGCCAAATAATTGACAGCCCATAATTCTGCCCACCGATTGCATAGAAAAATTTTAGCACATCCAGCATTACATTTGATAAATAATCCATTTAACCCTCCGTTATTTTAAAAGATCTACCCCACCCTCAAAAAGCTGATTACATCGAAATATTCGCTTCATACCAATAAATATTCCACTTATCAACCCATATTTTTCAATTGCCTGGATAGTGTACGTCGAACAAGATGGATAATATCTGCATCTTGATCCTAAATATGGGGACAACAGTTTTTGGTATAATATAAGGAAATATATTGCTATTTTTGACATAACAAGCCGAGTTTTTTCATTCCCTTTAGTATATCAACCTGATATAGAACCATCTCGCTTACATATGACCTGGCAACGATCACAATGTCGATATTTTTACCTATCTTATGCCAAATACTAAGCACGGCCGCATTAATTTTTCGCCTAATTCTATTTCTGACTACGGCGTTCCCTGTCTTTTTCGAACAAATTACCTTTAACCTACTATTATCAACATCGTTATCCACAGCGGCAAAATAGAATAGGGGAGAGGCAAAATGAAACTGCTTACTCTTTAGTATTTCCTGAATTCTGCTTCCCTTAACTATTCTTTTGTCTTTAGGGAGCAAGACGTTTCCGGCCCTTACTTCTCCTTCTAGAGATCGTTCTTCGGCCGCCCAGGGTGCTCATTTTTACCAGAAATCCGTGTGTCGTCTTTTTGCTTTTCTTTTTGGGATTAAACGTTCTTTTTGTCATGTTCTAATTATACTGTAATTTATTCAACCATGTCAAACCATAATCTTTTGTGATATACTTTCCTTCTCACGTATATTTTATGGTAGATATCAATTCAATTTGGAGCAAAGCGGTTCCTTCCCTTGAGGGTAGCCTAAATAGGCCTATTTATGAAACCCTATTAACTTCAACAAAGCCGTCTTCCTTTATCGAAGGAAAATTTATTGTTGCGGTGCCAAACCTCGTTGTAAAAGATTGGCTTTCCAAACATTGCATAACGCTCCTTGAGCAAGAGATCCGTCTATTTATTTCCGGCCTTCAATCCGTATCCTTCGTTGTTGGCCCGGAGAATTTATTTACAACGCCAGACCTTGAAACATCGCTGGCGACGCCGCAAAAGGCCGCCGCGCCGCAAAACCTTTTTCTAAATCCTAGATACAATTTTGAATCGTTTGTTATAGGGCAGGGGAACCGCTTTGCTCAGGCCGCAGCACAGGCGGTGGCCGAAAGCCCGGCCATTGCATACAATCCCTTCTTTTTATACGGAGGGGTAGGGCTCGGAAAGACCCATCTTATGCAAGCGATCGGACATCGGGTTGTTCAAAGGAACCCCAGCGCAAAGATCTTATATATTACTTCCGAAATGTTCACTAACGAAATGATAAATGCGATACGAGATGACAAGACAGTTCAATTTCGTACCAAATATCGCAACATTGACGTCCTGCTTGTCGATGACATACAGTTCCTGGCAGGAAAGGAAAGGACCCAGGAAGAATTCTTTCACACCTTTAACGCGCTATATGAAGCCAATAAGCAGATCGTCCTTAGCTCCGATCGGCCTCCAAAGGAGATCCCAACACTGGAGGAGCGATTGCGCTCAAGATTTGAATGGGGATTGACCGCCGATGTCGGGCCTCCGGATTTTGAAACAAGGATCGCAATTTTAAAGAAGAAAGCTGAATTAAGCGGAATAATGGTCTCGGATGACATTCTTTCATTAATTGCCAGCCGAATTTCCTCCAATATCCGTAAACTTGAAGGGGCGCTGATACGGGTAGTGGCTTATTCTTCATTAAATAAGATCACGATCGACCAATCTTTGGTTGAACACGTATTAAAAGATATAAATTCGCAAAAGGACAAAGGAAATGTCTCCGTTGACGTTATTAAAAAGTTTACGGCCGAGTATTATAATATCAAAATAGAGGACTTAACGGCAAAAACGAGGGCGCAGCCGATAGCCGGCGCGCGCCAAATAGCTATGTATCTTACCAGGGAGATAACTTCTATCTCGTTTCCAAAGATCGGGGAAGAATTTGGCGGCAGAGACCACACAACGGTCTTGCACGCCTATGAAAAGATCAAGGGCGATGTAAAGAGTAATTCAGAGGTCAGTGAAGCGATCAGAAGCATCACAAATTCGGTAAAGAAGTACACAGCCTGACCTGTTGATAAACATGTTAGTATTAATTATTAACATGTTTGAGTTTGAACTGTGGAAAAAGTCTAATAAAATTTTGCTTAAGATAGATTATAAATAGACTTATCAACATTTATACAGGCTCTTCTATTACTAATATATATATATTATAATAAATAAGAGACAAGTTTATGTGGATAGGATAAAAGGGGAGGGAACTTATGGAATTTTCTTGTGAAAAGAAAGAACTTCAAAACGGGGTATCAACCGTTGAAAAAATTGTTGCCACAAAAAGCACACTTCCGATCATTTCAAACATCTTGTTTGAAATAAATAAAAATGAGATCCGGCTTTCGGCAAATAATTTGGAAATTGGGATGCAGCTCTCGATCGGAGCAAAAGTTGATAAAGAGGGATCGTTCCTTCTGCCTGCAAAGATGCTTAGCGGAATAGTATCAAGATTGCCGGATGGAGAAGTTAAGTTTAAAGTTGGGGAGAACGGGAAAGTTAGGATCACTTACGGAGGATCGCATTTTAATCTGCATTCGCTTCCGGCGGACGAATTTCCAAGTTTGGCTAAAGTTAAAGAAGGTAAATCCGTTGGTGTCGATCCAAAAGAATTACTCTCGATGATAAAACAAACAATTTTTTCCGTTTCAAATAATGAAGAAAAATTTGTTCTGACCGGATTACTATTTGAATTTGGAAAAGCACCTTCGGCCGGAGAAACTTCAACAATAAGAGTCGTTGCAACGGATGGATATCGGCTGGCTAAAAGAGGCGGAAAATTAACATCGGGAGAAGCAACTCAAAATGTTATTGTTCCTGCCAGGGCGCTTCAAGAATTATCAAAAATACTTGAATCGGAAGAAGGAAAAGAAGTAAAGATAAATTTTTCAAACGAGCAAATAAGTTTTAAATTCGGTGATGCATTTTTGGTGTCAAGAATAATCCAGGGACAATTTCCGGATTATAAACAGGTCATACCAAAGAAGAATTCGGTAAAAGTAATTCTAAATACAAAAGAATTTTTAAAAGCCTGCGAAAGAGCGGGGGTGATCGCTTCGGGATCGGCTAATGTGACTTCTTTTGAATTGAAAGAAAATAAATTACATATCATTGCCAACACGCCTGACGTAGGAAGCATCGAAGAGATCATTGGAGCTGAAACAAAAGGGACAGGAAAAGTAAAAGTTTCATTTAATGTTAGATTAATTATTGATGCATTAACAGTGATCGATTCTGAAAAAGTTGTTGTAGAAATGTCGGAAGGACTTAACCCGGGAGTAATAAAACCGGACGGCGAAAATGACTACCTCTATATTATTATGCCCATAAGGACACAAGAGGTTATTTAGTGCCGCAATTGATGAAGCGGATCCTTGAAGGAAGAAATACCGAAGGCTTAACTGCTGTAAGAGCATGCCGTTTGATGGGTTTATGGCAGGATATTGTAGATGAGAAGATCAAGGACGTAACGGAGCCGATAAAATTAGTAAATAAAGTTCTGTTCGTCGGCGCAAAAAGTGCGGTTTGGGCGCAGGAACTAAATTATCTAAAAAGTGATATTATAAATAAGTTCAATGAGTACGCAAAATTCGAAGCGATTACGGATATCCATTTCAGGATAATGAATTAATTTTTTTCGGAGGGAATAATGGCTAAAGAGAAATCAGTGGCGGGATCATATGACGCGTCAAATATAAAAATACTCGGAGGGATCGAGGCGGTTAGAAAACGGCCGGCGATGTATATCGGCTCGACCGGAAAATCGGGTTTGCACCATCTGATATATGAAGTTGTGGATAATTGCGTTGATGAGGCGCTTGGCGGATTTTGCGACCTGATCGGCATAACAATTCATAAAGATAATAGCGTAACAGTGGAAGATGACGGCCGCGGAATTCCGATCGATATGCATAAGGATGCAAAAAAACCGGCAGCGGAAGTCGTGCTTACAACTCTGCATGCGGGTGGAAAATTCGGAGATGGAGGGTATAAAGTTTCAGGCGGATTGCATGGGGTAGGCGTCTCTTGCGTAAATGCGCTTTCAGAGTGGATGGAAGTAGAAATTAAACGCGACGGAAAAATTTATCGTCAAAAATTTGAACGCGGCGATGCCTCTAAACCAAAAATTGAAAAATACGACGAAGAGGATACCGGTACTAAAATAACTTTTTCGGCGGACCCGGAAATATTTACTGAATTGGTTTATGACTATGACACCGTAAAACATAGGTTGCAGGAGCTGGCTTTTTTAAACAAAGGGTTAAAGATCGTCCTGCTGGATGAAAGAGAAAAAGAGACCAAGGGGGAAACCTTTGAATATGAGGGCGGCGTAACGGAATTTATCAACCATCTTGGCCGAGGAAAAGAAGTATTATATAAACCGGTCGTAGATTTTTTTGCCGAGAAAGAGGGAGTTTTTGTCGAGATCGGATTGCAGCACTTCAAAGATTATTATGATGAAAATGTTTTCTCATACGTTAATTGTATTCGGACCAAAGAAGGCGGAACCCACGTTGTCGGATTTAAAACTGCGCTCACAAGGGTCGTAAATAATTTCGGCCACAAGAACGGAATACTAAAAGAGAACGAAACCATCCAGGGAGAAGATGTAAGAGAAGGGTTAACGGCGGTAATTAATCTGCGCGTTCCTAATCCACAATTCGAAGGACAGACAAAAACTAAACTTGGGAACGGAGAAGTAAAAGGGATCGTTGATTCTATTGTAATGGACGGGTTATCCACTTATCTGGATAAAAATCCTTCTGCCGCAAAAGGGATGATCGAGAAATCATTAATTGCTTTCAGGGTAAGACTGGCGGCAAGAAAAGCACAGGAATTGGAAAGAAAAAAATCAGCATTGGACACAGCGATGCTTCCGGGGAAATTAGCCGATTGTTCTGAGAGTGCGGCCGCAAAATGCGAATTATTCATTGTAGAAGGCGATTCCGCAGGCGGCTCGGCCAAACAAGGGCGCAATCGCAGATTTCAGGCGATCCTTCCGCTGCGCGGAAAAATATTGAACGTTGAAAAAGCGCGTCTTGATAAAATTCTGGCAAACAATGAGATCAGGACGATGATAACCGCGATGGGGCCGGGAGTAATAACAGGGTTAAGAGGAAATGGGGGAGGGGAAACGGAGAAAGAAGGCGAGATGACGACGGAAAAATTATTGAAAGAATTGCGTTATCACAAAGTAATTTTGATGACTGACGCGGACGTTGACGGTAGCCATATCAGAACGCTGCTTTTGACTTTTTATTACCGCTATGCAAAAGAAGTAATTGAAAACGGACACATTTATATCGCTCAGCCGCCGCTTTATTTAATTCGCAAAGGGAAAAATGAAAAATATGCATATAGCGATAAAGATATGCAGAAGGTCGTAGAGGAATTAGGCCGCGACGGCGTAATTATTCAGAGGTATAAAGGTTTGGGAGAAATGAATCCGGCTCAGCTGTGGGAAACAACGATGAACCCGGAAACAAGGACTCTTTTGCAAGTGACGCTTGAGGATGCCGAAGTGGCTGATGAAATATTTACCGTCTTGATGGGGAGCGAGGTTGAGCCCCGGCGTGAATTTATTGAAAAACACGCGAAAGACGTGAAAAGGCTGGACGTATAATGGTAAAAAAGAAAAAATATGAAGCCGGAGAATCAACTTTAGGAGAACTGCAGGGAAGGGTAATCCAAACCACGATCGAAAATGAGATGAAGAGCTCTTACATCGATTATGCTATGAGCGTGATCGTTGGCAGAGCTTTGCCGGACGTTCGAGACGGGCTTAAACCTGTACATCGCAGAGTTCTTTTTGCGATGGATGAGATAGGGCTTGCGCCGAACAGAGCTTATAAGAAATCCGCCCGCGTGGTCGGTGAAGTTTTAGGTAAATATCATCCGCATGGTGATACGGCCGTATATGACACGATGGTCCGTATGGCGCAGGACTTTTCGCTCCGTTATCTTCTTGTAGACGGGCAGGGTAACTTTGGTTCGGTTGACGGCGACTCTGCTGCTGCGATGCGGTATACAGAAGTTCGCTTGACCTCGGTATCGACAGAAATATTGTCCGATCTTGAAAAAGAGACGGTCGATTTTGGACCTAACTTCGATGAGTCCTTGCAAGAGCCCCTGGTGCTGCCATCAAAATTTCCGAACCTTCTTGTAAACGGTTCTTCGGGCATCGCCGTTGGTATGGCGACCAATATCCCCCCGCATAATTTAAATGAAGTTGTTGACGGGATCACACATATCATTGATGAGCCGGAAGCAAAGAACGAAGACCTGCTAGGCTTTATAAAAGGACCGGATTTCCCGACCGGAGGCTTGATCTGCGGGAAGCAGGGGATAAAAGATGCCTTTACCACCGGAAGAGGCTTACTAACTGTTCGTGCCCGGACGAGCGTCGAAGAAATTAAAGGCGACAGACAGGCGATCATTGTCAGTGAACTCCCATATCAAGTAAACAAAGCGGAAATGATCGAGCGGATAGCGGAACTTGTAAAAGATAAAAAAATGCTTGGGATCTCCGACCTGCGCGATGAATCCGATAGAGACGGGATGCGGATCTATATCGAGATCAAGCGCGGGTTCAATACCGAAGTTGTTCTTAATCAGCTCTACAAACATACGAACATGCAAACGACCTTTGGGGTCAATATGGTTGCGCTTGTCGACGGACAGCCGCGCACATTAACATTGAAAGATATTATCACGGAGTATATAAAACATCGAGAAATAGTAGTTGTTCGCAGAACAAAATACGATCTAAGAAAAGCGGAAGAGCAGGCGCATTTATTGGAAGGACTTCTGATCGCGATCTCAAATATCGATGCGGTCATCAAATTAATTCGCAAGAGCAAAAATGTGGACGAAGCACGCCAGGGATTAATGGAGAAGTTCGAATTATCGCAGGTCCAGGCCCAGGCTATTCTCGATATGCGCTTGCAGAAATTGACCCGATTAGAATCCGAGAAGATCGAAGAAGAGTTGAAAGGGCTGAAAAAATTAATTGCGGAACTAAAGAAGATCCTTTCGGATCGCAAAGAGATCTTAAAGATCATTAAGAAGGAACTTGCTGAGATCAAAGAAAAATACGGCGATAAACGAAGAACGTCGATCGCTGCAGCGGCAGAAGATATCAACGTCGAAGAGTTGATACCGGAAATGGATGTTGCCGTTTTGATCACCCGCGATGGATATGTTAAGCGGATCCCAGTTAGCACCTTTAGCGCACAATTACGCGGTGGGCGGGGTGTCAGCGGAATGGCAACGCGCGAAGAAGACCAGATAGACAAATTATTTGTTTCGTCCACGCACAGCTTCCTCTTGTTCTTTACGAACAAGGGAAGGGTGTATAAAGTTAAGGTTTTTGAAATCCCGGAATCGACAAGAGGCGGGAAAGGGCAGAGCATGGCGAACTTCCTTCAAGTCGGCGAGGGCGAAAAAGTGACTGCGGCCGTAAAAGTTGATTCTTTTGAGAAAAAAGGATTTCTAATGATGGCGACTACCGGTGGTGTTGCGAAAAAAGTATTGCTTGAAGAATTTGAAACAATTCGCCGCAGCGGGATCATTGCGATCAAACTCAAAAACGATGAAGAGCTCGGCTGGGTCGGAGAAACCGACGGAAAACAGGAAGTGATCTTGGGGACCGCCAACGGCTTAATGATTAGGTTCAATGAAAAGGATATTCGTCCGATGGGAAGAACGGCTGCGGGGGTCAGGGGCTTGAGGCTTGGCAAGGCGGACAAAGTTGTATCAATGGATATTATTACACCCAAAGGCGACTTGCTGGTAATATCAAAAGCCGGGTTTGGCAAGAAAATGAACGTTGACGAATTTGGTGTTCAGAGTCGAGGCGGGAAGGGCCATATTGCGATCAAGTTGAGAGATAATGATACTGTCGCAACGATGAAGATCGTTGATAAAAAAGACGAGCTTCTTTTTGTTTCAGCGCAAGGAACGATGAGCCGCCAAACCGCCGAAGGGATCTCGATGCAGGGAAGGTATGCAAAAGGGGTCAGGATCCAGCGGGTTGACGAAGGCGACTATGTCGTTGATGTTGAAAGAGTTATAACCAAAGAGCAGGAAGCCGCCGCTGTAGAGGCGTTTGAAGAGAAGAAAGAGGAATAGAGTAAATAACAAGATCCAAAATACAAATAGCAAACAGTACCAAAATTCTAATTAATTAAATGTATTTGAGTCTTGTTTATTGATACTTTGGAATTATTTGTTGTTTGGTGTTTGTGTTTTGTTATTTTAAACTTCTAATTTTATTAAGTATCCCAAGAAGTTCTTCTTTGTCGGCATATCCGCTGTGTTTGTGTACTACTTTTCCCGAAGGGGAAATAAAGATTATAGCCGGAAGGGTTTCGACCCCATAGCTTTCTATTATTTGAGGTGATGCGGAAACCTCCAGCTGCTTAAAGTTTGCGAGATCTTTCGCTTCATAATTCATGCCGCGTGAAACATAGGCGGCAAGGTCGGACTCTCCTTCTCCGGAGCGATAAAGCGTAAGCACTAAAATTTTTATTTTATTGGACTTGATGACGCTCTTTTTGGCCCCTTTTATCGTTGTCGTTGTGGTTGATGTTGGTGTTATCATTTGAGGCGCGATCTCTTTTGGGTTTGACGCCAATTCCGAGCTATTTCGATTCAAAAATAGATAACCGATAATAAGCAGCAAAACAAAGATCACGATATAGGATTTTCTTACGCCTCTTTTTCTCATTTCAATAATATAATAGCATGCTTTTTTGAGGCGTGGTAGACTTTTCATAGTGAAACAAAGAAAAGCAAGAAAAACCAGGTTAAAAATTAATAAATGGCGGGCTGCGGTGTTTGGTTGCGCAGTTATACTTGCTGCACTGGTTGTTTTCAGTGTTTATTTCATCCAGACAAAGGAAAAAACCTACAAAACCTATTTTATTATTAATGATCAGATAGTTGCTGTTGAAAATGCGCTGAATAAAGGGGAGGACCCTTTGAAAAAGGGCCTAATTCGGCTTATAAATGGTCCCAGCATCATGGAAAGGACGCAAGGGATATCGACCTACCTCCCACAGAAAACAAGGATCAATGGCATTAAAAATCGAGGAGAGGTTCTGGCAATTGATTTCAGCAGAGAGCTGGAAAACATCAGCGGTGGCTCTGACCGGATAATTAAAATGATCGAGCAAATTGTTTATACCGCCACAGAAACGCCTGGTATTAACAAAGTTTGGATCTTTATTAATGGAAGAAAAAACGTAGTGTTGGGTGGGGAGGGATATGAGTTGAATGGGCCGATTGGAAGAGAAGATATTTCGCGCTGAAATTTTTACCACTTATTAACGATATATAACCAGAATAACATGAGAATCTATCCAATTATTGTAAAACCGCCGGTTCCTGCTATTTTAAGTGGGATCATAAGAAATCCGCAATGGAAGGTTGTGGTTGGAAAGGGCTTCAACGGACGACCGCTTGTTCAGGGTGCGGGCCTGCACTTTGAATCTAATCCGAATAGCCGCGAAGTGGCATTGTTTACCTTGTGGCAGAAGGCCAATTTTTCACAAGAATTTATTCGAATGTTGGCAAAGGCAGGAAATAATCAGGACGCAATTGCAATGTTACTAGATATGCGGGCAGAGCTTGGCGCATAAGGCGGTAGGCGTGGCGGGGGAGAAGCTTTAACATCATATATGATACATAGAATTTCTATTTGTTCTAACAGAATTCTTCCGCCGACAGGTGAAATCCAAAGAGGTCGGTTTCTGTATGTCCGAGTGGACATAAGAAAAGCAGAGCGACCATTTGTTCATGAGGCGGAGCCTCCTAATGCAGAAGACTCCCCTGCGGTCGAAGCCTCTACGCTGAAAGCCCTTTTTCGCCTATGGGGAATATCTGGGTTTTCCGATGATTTTTTAGCGGGACTTCCAGGCATAGGCGTAAAGCAAAGCGTTGTTGATATGCTTCAAACAATGCGGGCAGGGGAGAAGCTAGCGGATCAAAAATAGACTATCGATCTCTTTCTTCTTTGTCAGCTCCGTTACGCAAACCAGGCGATAACCCTTTAATTCAGGGAAATATTTGCTTAAATCGAGGCCCACTTTCTTATCGGTCTTAAGAACTGTTTCTTTAAATGAAGGACTAGTAGGGAATAGTAGGGATGAAGAAGGATTAGCAAGGACTAAGGACTTTAAGTAGGCCATTTTTTGAATGCAGAGCTCTGCAACTTTTCGCAAACCTTGTTTTCCCATCAAAGATAAATAAACACAAGCGGATAATGCGCATAACGCTTCATTGCTGCAAATATTTGATGTTGCCCGCTCTCTTCTGATATGTTGTTCCCGCGTTGAAAGGGTTAAAACAAAACCGCGCTTGCCGTCGCTATCGACTGTTTTTCCGACGATCCTTCCCGGCATCTGGCGGACAAATTCTTTTTTGGTCGCAAACAATCCTAAGCCTGGGCCGCCGAAGTTTCTTGGAATTCCGAGCCCTTGTCCCTCTCCTACGACGATGTCTGCTCCATAATCGCCGGGCGCTTTTAGAATCCCCAAAGAAATTGGATCAACGCAAACAACTAACAAGGCTCCCTGTGCATGGACTTTTTCTGCCAGGCCAGCTGCCTCTTCGATATTGCCGAAGAAATTGGGTTGTTGGAGGATGAGGCATGCGGAGTTAGGAGATAGGAATGGGGAGTCGGGAGATAAACCAGTTTTTGGATCAAAAGGGACTTCTTTTAGTGTTAGATCCGCGGCGTTGCAATAGGTTTTTAAAACTTCTCGATAATGAGGGTGAACTGAAGTGGGAACAACGATCTCTTTCCGGCCGGTAATTCTGCAGGCCATAAAAGCAGCTTCCGCTAGGGCTGTCGCGCCGTCGTACATTGAAGCATTTGTTGCGTCCATACCGGTTAATTCGCAGATCATCGATTGATATTCATAAATTGCCTGCAGCGTCCCCTGGCTCGCCTCGGGTTGATAAGGGGTGTAGGCGGTATAGAATTCGGAGCGGCCGACAAGGTGTTTGACTGCGCTGGGTATGAAATGGTCGTAGCTGCCGCCGCCTAAAAATGTCGAGGCCGGTAAATTGATTTCTGCCTGGCGGGAGATCTCTTCCAATAATTCCGGTTCGCTTAATGCGGCAGGAAGGTCGAGCGGCTTTTTAAGCCGGATACTTGCCGGAACATCCTGAAAAAGATCAGTGGCCACTTTTTAGCAAAGCTTCATAGTCGGAGGATGAAAGTAAGCTGTTTAATTCGGAAGGATTGGCCATTTCCAATTTAATTATCCAGCCTTGATCATATGGATCTTTATTGATAATTTCCGGATGCGCCGCAAGTTCAATATTGTGGGCAATAACTTTTCCGGAAACAGGGGAATAGAGGCTTGAAACGGATTTTACCGATTCTACAACGCCAAACTCCTGCATAGAAGTAAATTCTTTACCAACCTTGGGAATGTCAACATAGACCACGTCGCCTAACGAATCCTGGGCGTAATGCGTGATCCCGATTGTTGCAACGTTTCCTTCTACTTTTACCCATTCATGCTCTTTGCTGTATTTTAAATTTTCGGGATTCATATTTAGTACTCCTTTAAGTTATCAAAAACCTATTTTACTCTTTTGTAAAAGGCCTTGTCAACGACGGCTCCCGGGAGCTTTTCTCCCCGGATCTCGACCGCAACATTTGATGCGTTTGTTTTGAGGTATGCTAGGGCGATCGGCCTTTTAAATGTTGGAGAATATGTTCCACTCGTGACGATGCCGATAATATTCTTGCCGTCGCCGGAATAGACCTGTGCGCCCTGGCGTGGAATGGCCCGGCCTTCAAGGCTGATCCCAACAAGGTGTTTTGGCAGCGCTTCTTTTTGTTTTAGCAGCGCTTCTTTTCCAATAAAGGAAGCTTTTCCGAATTTTACCGCCCAGGAATAGCCCGCCTCAAGCGGGGAAGTTTCTTCGTTGTATTCATGGCCATACAGCGGAAGCCCGGCTTCGAGCCGAAGCGTGTCGCGCGCGCCAAGGCCGATCGGTGCGACCCCTTTTTTGATGAATAGGTCCCAAATTCCGGCGAGTTCTTTTTTTGAAACAATAAATTCTACCCCATCGTCCCCGGTATAGCCGGTCCTGGAAATAATAATATCGCGCCACCAAAAAAGGCGATTGTGCTTTAATGAAGAAAGCGGCGCATTTAAAACCTCCGCAGCGACCTTCAACGCATCTTTCCCCTGCAAGGAGAGCATACAGTAGTTTTCATAGAACCCAACATTGGCTTTTGCGGTTGCATGTTTTTTTATCCAGGCCAGGTCTTTGTCCGCGTTTGAAGCGTTGGCAATGATAATGTAGGACATGGGGAGTCGATAGACGAGAATGTCGTCGATCGTCCCGCCTTTTTCATTGCATAGAACGGAATATTGGCATTGGTTAATTTCAAGTAAGGAGGCGTCATTTGTGGCAACATGCTGGATCAAAGCAAGGGCTCCCTCCCCCTCGATCTTAATAATTCCCATGTGTCCAATATCAAATATTCCGGCGCGCTCTCTTACGGCATTGTGTTCGGAAATTATTCCCGAGGGATATGAAACCGGCATTTCCCAGCCGGCAAAAGGGACGATCTTGGCTTTTAATCCGACATGTTTGTCATAAAGCGGTGTTCGTTTAAGCTGTTCCATAAAATAATTTTATCACATATAATAGTGTTATGCATAAAAAGATATTGCTTGGGGTTGTTTTGGTTCTTTCTCTTTTTAGCTTTATCGCCTTAGGTTGTTTTGACTTAAGCGTCAATGATGCCGTAACTACGACGACGATCGCTCAAGACGCCGCCGGCAATACGACCAGCAGCACAACAAGCACCACAACAAGCGCCAGCTCTTCCAGCACAACCACCGCTGTGCCGTCCTCTACGACGGCATCGACAGCTACGACAACAACAACAAATACTACTGCAACAACAACAACAACAACGACTACGACGCTGGCGGCCCCAACGGGGGCAGTGGCCACTGGCGGGAATAGCGAAATTACGATTTCTTGGAATGCGGTAAGTGGAGCAACTTCTTACAATCTTTATTGGAAAACTTCAAATGGGGTAACGATATTGAACGGGACAAAGATTTCCGGGGCAGCCCGGCCATATACTCACCTGGACAGAACGAATGGCACAGCCTATTACTACATTATCACGGCGGTGAAAAATGCAACCGAAAGCGCGGCTTCAAGCCAAGTTAGCGCAACTCCGTCTGCGCCGGTCGCCGTCTCAAAATATGTTGCTATGGGAGCGAGTTTTACAACGGGATATGCCGGAGTAGAGGGTGATAGGTACTATAACAAATTGTTGGCCGCTATAAAGGCGATCTATCCTCTAGCAACCGGTTCCAATCTTGCTTCTAATGGTGCTCCAATGGATATGATCAGAGCGTTGGAGTTAGCCGATGCGGTGGCTGCAAATCCGAGCATTGTTACGGTCTGGCCGGAAGGAAACGATATCATTAATAACCGGAATACGGCTGCGGTTAACACAGATAATTTTAGCTCTAACCTGGACCTTGTTCTTGCTGGGTTAGCCGCTACCGATGCAAAAATTATTGTCGGCAAGATCCCCGATATTACCAAAATGCCCTGCATGTCCCTAAATGGGCAAACATGGCAAGGATGGAATGATACTCAAAAAACGAATGCTCGAAACTGGACAACCGCCTTAAATACCGTGATAACGAACCTGGCAACTACCTATGACTGTTCAGTCGTCGACTTTTATGGCGACAATGATCTGTATGCTGCGGGGAATTATATCGCCGACGACGGATTACATTTTAGCGATACGGGACACACGTTTGTAAAAAACAAATGGTGGAGCGTTATTCAGCCGTTAATACAATAAAACCATGAAAAACATAATAATTAAAT
>JBAYJF010000015.1:0-21288 GCA_041665245.1 Candidatus Margulisiibacteriota bacterium
CAAGAATATTCGATCAGCGATGCGATAGGAGAAGTTGGTCTAAGCAAGCAAACGATCAACATAAAAGGGATCAGGGCAAAATTAAATGGGATTCCTTTTCGCCTGAACGGCGGTATCAGTAATTTTAATGACCTAAAATTAAACTTACAGGCCACTATCACTAACGCAAACATAAAAACGATCAAAACGTTTGCTCCGCAGATAAATTCTTTCCCGATCATTGGGACTCTTTCCGGAAAGATCGACATAAAAGGAGATGCCTCTTCGCCAGTTGTTTCAGGCAGTATCACTGTCCCCCAGGGCACATTTGCAAACCGCCCCATTGCCGGCGGAACATTTTTTTCCTACAAAAACAACCGGCTCTCCTTAATAATGAATTCGTTCGAGCTATTTAGCGGATCAGTAAAGGGAAACATCGACATAGATCTTGCAAAAAAAGATCCGGGCATTTCCGGCAAAGTAATATTTAATGCACTGGATCTTGCAGCAGCAGCTCAAAACCTTCCAGGCACTTACGGAACCGCGAGCGGAGCGGCATCCTTTTCAGGCACGGCAGGAGCGCTAAAAGGAGAAATATCTTCGACATTGTTAAATGCGGCTATTCTTGGGAATCCGGCAAACTCTTTTTCCCTCAACTTTATGACTCAAGACGGCGGTGTTTTTCTAAGAGGGATCCGCTTGATATCCGAAGGGACGGAATTTCACGCTAACGGAGGGATTGATAAGGAGAACCGGGTTTCATTTGAGGTCGACGCAAAAAAAACGAAACTGCTCTTGCCAACGCCCGCCGGAGAGCTCTCCGCCAACATAAATTCATTTCATGGAAACGTAAGTTTTATTAATGATGAAGAATTCCTTTCCTCGCCATTAAAAACCATTTCTGCTTCGGCCGTTTTTTTTGTTACCGATGGAAAGATCGGCGAGCAGCTGATCAGCAGCATAAGCGGCGAAGCCGCTCTTGTTAGCGGCAATCTAACAATAAGCCATTTTGTTTTGCAAGAAAAGAATTCACGGATCAATGCCGCCGGCTCCATCGGCATCGGCAAGCCAATAGATCTAAAGATCACTTGCAGCTCGGTCAATCTTGAAGACCTTAAAATGATCAACATCTTTCTACCGGCAGAGATCAGGAATCCAAAAGGGATCCTAACTATTGAAGCAATTGCCACCGGAATGATCAGCAACGAATCCGATATCTTGGGACTAAATTGCGAGGTCGTCTCTTCTTTATCAAAGGGATCGATATCTGATATTCCGATAAGCTTCAATAAGATCAAAACGACTTTTCGAGACAAAACATTAAGTTTGCCGGAAAGTAATTTTCTAATAAATAACTCTAAACAGGCCATTTCCCTTAACCTTGGTCAAAATGGAAGCTTCTCCGGGTCCTTCAAGGGGGTCATTGAACTTTCGCTGCTAAACAGGATCAGCACGAAATATGGCTCGATCAAAGGGGTTGCCGGAGCACATATCCTTTTAAACGGGACAATGTCTTCGCCTCAAATTCTCTCCGATCTTAGAGTCCGCGACCTGGCCTACGAAGGGATCAATATCGGAGATATGGCCGGTAAGATCGATTATTATGATAGCCGATACACCTTTCCATCTCCCTTGAGCATCTCGGGAGAGGCAGGTAATTTTGACTTATCGGGGGATATATCGGTCAACCAGAAATTCCCGGAAAAGGGCGCGGCACAGATAAAACTTACGACAAAAGACTGCAAAATATCAAATCTAATCGTTCTCATAGATAAGCTCCAGAGAATTTTCCAGGTCCAGCCTATTTTGGCCGACCAAAACGACCAGGTAACGGTAAATACTGCCGCACTGACCCTTTCCAGCCTGGAAGCGGTCGAAATGGATCCGGCGCTGCCTCTTTATGATTCCGAAGGGAACGGAAATAGCATTATTCGCAGATGGCAAAAGATCCAATCAACAGCATCCAAAGAAGCCACCCCCCTGCTTGGGGGAGAAAAAATAGAAGGAAAATTAAACTCCAATATTATTATAAATGGAACTTTTGATAATCTAAGCGGCAGCCTGGACGGGGAAATCAGCAAATTAACGTTCCGCGATTTTACATTCGATAAGCTTGCCATTACCGCGGATTATCAAGACCAGGAACTTATAATTAATAGAGCCTTGCTTTCAAAAGACAGAGGAACACTGGCCCTGAGCGGCGATATTATGCTGGCAAACACTCCCATCTTATCGCTTGAGTCCGTTGCCAAGGATTTCCCTATCAGCGTTTTGCAGCTAGTCTTTCCAAAAAAAGAATTGAAAGGATCGGTAAATTTTTCTGCGGCAATTAATGGAAGCATAAATAATCCGAACGTTAAATTTTCCGGCAGCGGCAATAAACTCTCCTTATCAGGAACGGATTTCGACAATATTTCCCTGTCCGCAAATTATTCGGGCAGCATATTCACCCTGGAATCTCTTTCAATGCAGCAAGGAAGCGCCCGTTCCAGCGTCCATGGTTCGATAAACCTTGCGCCGCCCCTTTCAACTAGTTTTGATATTGCCCTCAATGGAAGCGCGATCGGTCTATTAAATCTGTTGTCAAACGATGTCCGCTGGGTCAAAGGAAATGTTCCTGCAAACATTAAGATCAGGGGGAATTCCGACGACCTAAAGATAAACGGCAAGATCAAGTTCGCTGACGGAGTCCTCCAGATCACCCCGCTCAATTCCGCGTTGAGCCGGATCTCGGGAGAGGTTAATATTACTGACAATTCCGCTCAAATAAATAATTTCAGCGGCAGCTTAATTGGGGACTCAACAAGCGACCCGCTAATTCTCTCGGGGGATATCGACCTAACAAAGCTGATCACGAAAACCGGCGTTGGCCAGATTAACTTTGATCTAAAAATCAAACCGTCCAATCTTTCGCTTAAGATCCCGGGTTTATTTGTTGGAAAAGTTCAATCGAAAGGGATCGATTTTCAAGGGCCATTGGCCATGGACCTTAAGTCCGGACCAAAAGTTTCCGGTAATTTTATTATAAACGACGCCGTCCTTACCCTTTCTACCGATAATCCCGGGAAAAAAGGTTCCGGAAAAAATACTATCTTCCCATTAAACTTTGGGATGGACGTTAAGTTAAATAAGAACGTATATATCGTGATGGGAGACGTCTCGACCCTGAATCTAAGCAATATATTGATGAACTTGGAAGTGGGCTGCGACAACCTTGAGATCGGCGGCAGCCTGGCCTCGCCTTCTCTTAACGGAAAGGTATCCTTAAAACGCGGAACGGTCAGCATTTTTAACCGTGAATTCACGCTGCTGTCAAAAGAGATGGTAAAAAAATATTTTCCATATGATTCCGAAAACACCATAGATAACTTTGCTTCTTTTTCGGGAGAGGAAGGAGAAGCCGGGGTCCTTCCCAAGATCGACCTGACCGCACAAATTGAAGTTGAAAACACCGAAAAAGACGCAGCCGGCAAGAACGTAAAAAAGAAAGTTTTTATCCTGGCAAATCTTAAAGGCAAGATGGGAGCTAAAAATGAAAGCGAAGGCTTAAAGATCAATCTGGCCGGATATAACGAAGACAAAAATAAAAGCCCATCAGAAATGATGCTGGTCGCATATCCCGAACAAGATCTAAAAGTCATGCTTCTGCCTGATTTTATTAAATCGTTTGCCGGGATCGGAGTAAAAGACAACACCCAAATCGATACGAACGTTGTTATTGCCGACTATCTAAGCAGCCGCGTGCAATCACTGCTGTTCCGCAACTTTGAAAGGGCGGCTGAACAAAACCTAGGACTGGAAAGCTTGACCCTGGAATACAATCTCGGACCAAAAGTAAAAGAAGCTCTGGGATTAAAGGACGCGCGCAATTTCCAGGATGACAAACCGGCCTGGAGCGTCGGTTTTGTAAAAGGACTTGCTGACCGCTTATATTTAGATGTTAGGTATTCGCAGCCCATGGAAGGAAAAACGACTTCTACCGCTCAAAATGCTTTCAACTACCAACTAACCTATAAATTAACTCCTATTTGTTCTATACTATATTATCGGGAACCGATAAATGTTTTTGATCTGACGAACGGATATCAAAAAGTTACCCTTAAATTTGGATACACATTGTGGTAGAAAGTTAATATTAAATATGAAAAAAACTTTGCTTCTTTGCTCAGTATTTTTGCTATTGTTTTCATTTACGGCCTCTCAGGCGGAAACGGCCGGGACTTTTCCCGCTAAAATATCCGCACTTGTCATAAAAGGGATAAAAAATACATCGGAAAAAGAGATCCGCAGCGTAATTTTCGTAAAATCCGGCGACAGCTTAAACCCTGAAAAGATCCAATCCGATGTTAAGGCTATTTATGCCCTCGGATATTTTTCCGATGTGGCATCTTCTCTCGAATCTACCCCCAAAGGGACAAAGGTGACCTATAATCTTATAGAAAACCCTAAGATCACAAACATCAGCCTGCAAGGGAACAGCGTTATATCGACCAACGAAATGATCTCTATTATCGGAAGCAAGCAAGGCGCTGTCGAAAATTTCAGCAGGATCCAGGAAGACATTGAAAAAATTAACGAGCTCTATAAACAGCGCGGGTTCATGCTCTCCCATGTTGCCAGCGTCGATCTGGACAAAAAAACAGGTATTTTATCGATCATTATTTCAGAAGGAAGAGTTGAAGCGATCGTTTTAAGCGGAAACGAATCGACCAAAGATTATGTTATCTTGCGCGAATTTAATACCAAGCAGGGAGCGGTCCTTAACGAAGAAACGCTTAAAAAAGACCTGCGCAGAGTATTTAATCTTGGGTTCTTTTCCGAAGTCACGCCAAACTTTGAATCCGGGAGCACCAAAGACAAGGTCGTCCTGAATTTAAAGATCAAAGAGACCCGTTCCAGCACCATTAATTTCGGCGGAGGCTACGGAGAAAGGGAAGGAATGTTCGGTTTTGCCGACCTATCGATCAACAACCTGCTTGGTACCGGACAAGGAGTGCTATTGCGGGGCCAATCCGGGCAGCAGCTCTCCACCTATCAATTCAGATACACAAATCCCTGGGTCCTTCCCGACAAATTTGGCGACCACACCGCTTTAACTTTTCGCAGATGGTTAACGGTCGGCAGGGACATCCTTCTTGCCCAGCAAGACGGCATTTACAACGGCTGGGACATTTCTCTTGGAAAACCGCTGCAAGAAAATTTGAATATTATCTGGACGATCGGCAGAGAACACGTAGAGCCCTATAGCGCGGCAACATTTGAAGCCTACGTCTCCGACACGGTAGGACTAACGCTGGCTTATGATACTAGGGATTTCTGGCTGAATCCAAAATCCGGAAGATATTATACCCTCGATCTTAAGCAAGGATGGAAATTTACGGATTCGGTAAAGACAAACTTTACCAAGATCGGCATAGACCTTAATCATTATTTGGGCGTTACCTCGAACCAGGTTTTTGCCTCTCATTTTGGAGTTGCCGCTGGGTTGGGAGATGTCCCTTATGGAGATAAATATTGGGCCGGCGGCGCAAATACGATCCGCGGATATACCCCCGCCCAAGCAAGGATCGGAAAACGCAAGATCTTGTTAAATCTAGAATATCGCATGGATTTTTCGGATGCTTTCCAGGGGGTCTTTTTCTATGATTATGGAAATGCCTGGGATAGCGGCTGGCCGGATTTCCCCATGTTTTTATCCGGCTGGGGACCCGGCATCAGGTTCACGACTCCGCTTGGACCGATCCGCCTTGATTATGGCGTTCCTGCCGGCGGATCCTGGGGCGACGGCCAACTTCACTTCTCGATCGGGCAAGCGTTCTAGCACAAATGCCCAACGAAGAAGCCTTTAATACTTACCAAAATGAACTGATCGTTTGGAACAAGAAGTTTAACTTGACCGCCATTACCGACCCGCAGGAGATACAGATCAAGCATTTCGAAGATTCGCTCTCGATCGATAAATTCGTTCCCATTTCAAATCAATCTATTATCGATGTCGGAACGGGGGCCGGGTTTCCGGGGATCCCGATAAAGCTCTCGCATCCGGATGTTAAATTAACATTGCTCGATGCAACAAGAAAAAAAACCGAATTTCTAAAACACATAGTTGCTCTCCTCCAACTGCAAAATACTTCGGTCGTTTGGGCGCGCGCCGAAGAATTCGCAGTGAAAAACAGGGAGATCTTTGATATTGCCGTTTCCCGGGCGGTCGCAAAACTGAACACCCTTTGCGAATATTGCCTCCCCTTAGTAAGGGTCGGCGGGATATTTGCCGCTTACAAGGAAGAGAATATCGAAGAGCAAGTTAAGGAAGCAAAACCGGCGATCACTCAGTTGGGAGGGAAGATCAAGGGCGTTTATAAATACTCTCTATCAAATGGGACTTGCCATAGCCTGGTCATCATCAAAAAGAGATCGCCAACTCCACCGCAATTCCCCCGCCCCATCGGAATAGCTAAAACAAGCCCCCTGTGATATAATTTTTCGACCATGGCAATCACCTATGCAGTTGTAAATCAAAAGGGAGGCGTAGGAAAAACCACTACTACCGTAAACCTCGCTGCATACCTGGCTACCTTCGGGAAAAAAGTCCTTCTTATCGACATCGATCCGCAAAGCAATGCCAGCGTCGGACTCGGCGTTGACCGCACACAGATCAAACGCTGCTTATACGATATTTTGATCGAGGGAGCGGATCCGAAAGAGATCATCATCAATGCAAATATCGCCAGTCTTCATGTCCTCCCGTCAACACCAAAACTAGCCGGAGCAGAAGTAGAACTGGTCCCGTTTGAAAACCGTGAAACAAGGTTAAAGCATTCTTTGCAGGAAATAAAAGCCAATTACGATATCATTGTAATTGACTGCCCTCCTTCCCTCTCGCTTTTGACCGTTAACGCCCTTGCCTTTGCGGACGAAGTTATTATCCCTATCCAATGCGAATATTATGCGCTGGAAGGGATCAGCCAATTGACCCATACGCTCGAATTGGTCCGGGAAAGCCTAAATCCAAGCCTTAAGATCCGCGGCATCGTCCTTACTATGCATGATCCGCGCACCCTGCTCTCTTCTCAAGTAGCGGAGGAAGCCAGGAAATATTTTGGCAGCAAGGTCTTTAAAACTCTGATCCCAAGAAATGTCCGGTTAGCCGAAGCTCCTAGTTTCGGACAGCCGATCATTTTTTATGACCCAGGAAGCAAGGGAGCCGAAGCCTACGAAAATCTTTGCCGGGAGGTGCTTGATGAATAATTCAAATAAACGCGGATTGGGGAAAGGGTTGGGGGCGCTGATCCCACAGGGTTCTGTTTTTGCCGGAGGAAGGACGATCTTAAATATCGACCCGGAAAATATTGTCGCCAATCCCAGGCAGCCGAGGACCCATTTTTCAAAAGAGGCCTTGCATGAATTGGCCGAATCGATCAAAGAACAGGGGGTCATTGAGCCGATCCTTGTCAGAATGCGCGACGGGAAATATGAACTGATCGCCGGAGAAAGGCGCCTGCGCGCGGCAAAACTGGCCGAATTAAAATTTGTTCCTGCCATTGTAAAAGATTTTACGGATGCTCAATCCCTTGAGATCGCATTAATTGAAAACCTCCAAAGAGAAGACCTGAATGCGATGGATGAGGCCGAAGGCTACGCAAGGCTCGCTTCAGAATTCGGAATGACCCAGGAAGATATCGCTAAAAGAATGGGAAAGAGCCGCTCGAATGTTGCCAATATGATCCGACTCCTCTCTCTTCCAAAACAGATAAAAGAGAGCATTCAAAAGTTTGAAATTTCCGCCGGCCACGCAAGGACCTTATTATCCCTGGAAGACGCGGAGAAGCAGCTTTTCTTCTGGAAACAGATCGTCAGCCAAAAACTTAGTGTACGCGACACAGAAATTCTGGTTACCGGCAAAGAGCAGAGCCACCATGCCAAGAAAAGCGGCAGGAAACGCCGTTTTACGCAAAATACGGAGCTCAATCACTTAGTTGAACAGTTAACCAGCCATTTCGCGACCAAGGTCAAGATCTTTGGTACACCGGAAAGAGGAAAGATCGAAGTAGAATACTTCTCCCTGGAAGACTTAAGCCGTATATTTGACGCTATGATGGGGAACAAGAAAAAAGAAGAGACCCCATTTATTGTACCTGAGATTACACATGAAGGGATGGATGCCGCGCCACCCCAAGAAACGATCCACTAAAACTGAAATTAACCTCATATTCTTCTGATATATATCAGAGGTAATATGAGTATATCCGCTTCTTCACTTATTAAGGTTGGGGGCTGTTATAGCGGGCTGTTTTACAAGCCGGCTGTAGGCCAAAACAACCGCTGGCTCGCAAAGGTAGCGCTGGCTACGCGTCAGGCTTTGCTCTATGTCGAACAAAGACAATACATTCAAAGACTTTTTACAGATCGCCAAGATGTGGGAACAATTGATTTTAAACCCCTTGGCCTGCAGGTTGTTAAATTTCACGGAAGGGAAGATTGGCTCACCTTTGGCATTCGCCTTTTCAACACTGCAGGAGAACCCGACTTATACTTTCGATCAGCCAAGCAATTATACAGTATGGGGATCGGCGATCATCGCAGAGTATTTTTTAAAGCGTTTGGCGTTGATACCTCGCCGGAGCTAAGCGAGCTTCCACCCCCATCCTATGCCGCCCTCCTGGCAAGACTAAAAGAGGTACACCACGTAACAGATCTAACCCGTATAAGGGAGATAAATATTGATCCAAATACTGCGGTCGATACTGTTGAACAAGATGAGAGCGGATTCTTTCTATTTACTTTTTCGGTAAAACTACTGCAGCAGGAACCTCGGCAAGCACATCTCTTAGGCTCTTTTCGCTCTTAAACAGAATCCGCGATCGCGGGGTCATCAATGTCTCTGAAAGTTGGGTCGCCTCTTTCTATAACCATTACACCAAATTTACCTGGCACGTTCCCATGAATAATTGCATGCCGGGGACATTTTTCAAATGGGATATATTTCCAATCTCCCTCGCGCGGCGTGTGGCCGGAAACGATCCATGAATATGGATGAAGGCCCAATCCTTGGCGAGTCGCAAAAAAGTCTTCTTCCCTGTATTGCGATTTTACCCTAATATCCTTTAAATACTGATAAACAGCAAGCCGCTCCTCTTCAGTAATATTTGCATCAATATTAAAATCATTCGGAAAAACTCCGTCAATTTTCTTCGTTACAACAACTTCGCCTTTTACAATCTCTATATATTTTTGTTTAAGAAGAAAATCCGCGGTATTCGTCAAAGCATCTCTTGAAACGGGGACGGCACCCATTATAAAAGTATAATTCGGCCCCCCGCAGCCGATCGGACGATTATTCAATAGTTGGTATGATAGCTCTTCATCGCTTCGCGACGCCGCCAAGGCCTCTCTGGTGATCCCACCCTTTACCACCGCCGAATGCGCCATATATACCGCGCCATGCGTCCCCTCAACAATGGCTGCTCTGGGAGATTGGTCAAAAAATGATTGAAATAGTGAAATAATTAATTTTGTTTCCCCCCTGCTGCACCCTAATGTTTCTTTCATGTATTGCTCTAATAGAACGTTTAAAAGGTATGCCTGGGGGATATTTATTTTTGAGGCCGCCATCCTGTAATCGTTTTCTTTAAATACAATATCGTGGTTTCCTTCGATCACGTGGACCCTGTCCGGAAATTTACTCTTTAGCACAATAAAGGCGCTTAACGTCTTCAGGAAAGTTGTTAAGTCGCATAGATCTTTTCTCTCGGGATGGACAATATCTCCAAGAAAGACCAACTGCAACTCTCCGCTGGCAAGCTGCGGCCCGTATTCATCCAATAATTTATCCAGCCGTTTAATATTTGAATGCAGATCGCCGACAACAATTGTTTTTTTAGCGGGATCCAAAGTTAATAGCGCCCTGTCCCTGGTAAAAAAACCTGCCTTCCCCTTTTCACTGGAAAAAAGAGTTCTCATGCTTGAAAGCCGAGCAATTAAACGCTCTTTTGAAAGGCCAAGCAGTTCATTTGAAAGCGAATCAACTGTTAACCTCTGGTAGGTTGCAGAAATGCGCGGCGCGCCGACCTTCGCCGGCTGTTGGGCTAAATTGGGCCTAGCCCCAAATAATTGTTTTGCTGCAGATATAATGCCCATATGTGTATTATTCGTGTTTTACAGCTAAAAACTTGCATTATCCCCCTGCTTGTCAAGCTCCATTAAAATATGCTAAAATAAGACATCAATGGTTAAGATCTTCCCATTTAAAGGTATTTCGTATAATAAGAAGAAAATTAAGGCCATTTCTAAGGTTATGGCTCCCCCCTACGACGTTATCAGTCCTGAATTTCAAGACGAGTTATACAAGCAAAATGAGTTCAACGTTATCCGCTTGATCCTTGGAAAAGAGTTCCACAACGATGGCCAATATAATAATCGCTACATTAGAGCAGCCGCTTTTATGAATGGCTGGCTAAGGCACAAGATCCTTTTGCAAGACGAAAAACCGTGCATATATATTTATGAACAAGTCTTCACCATTCAAGGTAAAAAACATTCCCGGATCGGTTTTTTCTCGATCCTGCGCCTGGAAGACATTGGGCGGGGAAAAGTCTATCCCCATGAAGAAACATATTCAAAAGCAAAATTAGACCGCCTTGAGATCATGCGGGCGACAAATGCCAACCTGGAATCGATCTTTGCCTTCTATTCCGATAAAAAAGATAAGATCATCAAAGTGATCCGCCAATTCATGCGTAAAAAGCCCTACATTGAAGCAAAAGATAAAGATGGGACGATCCACCGCCTTTGGAAAATAGACCGTAAGCCGGCCATCAACAAGATCGTCCTTGAAATGAAAGATAAACCGGTCTTTATTGCGGATGGCCACCATCGCTATGAAGCCGCCCTGCGCTATCGAAACGAATTAAAGACTAAAAACACGAAATTCACCGAAGATGAAGCCTATAACCATATTATGGTCTATTTAACCCCGCTCGAAGGGACAGGATTAACGATCCTTCCGATCCATCGGGCAGTAAAAAATATCGAATATTTTGATGGGGTCCGTTTTGAGCACGAATTAAACCAATATTTCGACGTTATTCATTTTGACGTTCCGAAAAAAGACCAAGCAAAAGGACGGAATAAACTATTTAAAGAACTTGCCCGGCTTAGGGAAGAGGGAAAACATGCTTTCGGCATTTATGCCGGCAATAATCGGCATTTGATCATCGTATTAAGAAATGAAGAGAGCCTGGATGAAATGGTCGCCGAGGAAAAAACAAAAGCCTGGAAACGGCTGGATGCCACGGTCCTGCATTACGTCGTTTTTGAACGGATCTTGAGCATTGCCCATGAAACCGAAGACCACGTTATATATTTTAAAGATCCGGAAGAAGCCGCTAAGCTGGTAGACGACAAAAAAGCCGACCTGGTATTTTATCTCAATCCGACCAAGATCGAAGAGATCGTAGCGGTCGCGGGAGAGCTGGAAAAAATGCCGCATAAATCGACTTATTTCTATCCCAAGCTCCTCTCGGGACTGGTCATGAATAAATTCAGCCACGACGAAAAAATTAAGCCTTAATGAAGCCGATCATCCTTGCTTCCGCCTCCCCTCGCAGAAAAGTCCTGTTAAAAAAGATCGTAAAAACATTCAAGATCATTCCCAGTAAGATTAATGAAAGCAGAATAAAAGCCAAAAGCCCGATCACTCTTGCAAAACGGCTAGCGCTGGCAAAAGCCTTAGATATCGCCAAGGCGCATAAAAGATCGATCGTAATTGGCGTCGATACGATCGTGGTATTGGGGAATAAAATTCTAGGGAAACCGAAAAGCAAAAAAGAAGCAATTTCTATGCTTGAAAGTTTATCCGGGAAAACCCATCGCGTAATAACCGGGATCGCCGTCGTTGACTCCGATGATCTTAGCTCCCGCGTAATTCATGCAGCGACCAAGGTTAAAATGAAAAAAACCAAGCCGGAAGAAATTTTAGCCTATGTTAATTCCGGCGGTCCGATGGACAAAGCCGGTGGATATGGGATCCAGGAGATCGAAGAAATATTTATTGAAAAGATCGATGGGGATTACGACAATGTCGTCGGCCTTCCGGTCCTGGCATTAAGCAAACTACTTAAGGAGTTTACACATGAATAACAAAGCGATCTGGAAACCGGGAACGATGGTCTATCCTGTCCCGGCAGCTTTGGTTACTTGCGGAGATTCGCCGGCTAATTACAATATTTTGACGATCGCCTGGACGGGGACGATCTGCTCCGAACCGGCGATGACATATATTTCGGTCCGTCCTTCGCGTCACTCGTATAATATTATTAAAGAGACCGGGGAATTCGTTATAAATTTAACAACGAACAAACTCGCCTTTGCCACCGACTTTTGCGGGGTTAAATCCGGGAAAGATCTGAATAAATTTAAGCATTTAAAGCTTACGCCGCAAAAGGGGAACGCGGTCGCCGCCCCTATCCTGCTTGAGAGCCCGCTTAATATTGAATGCAAAGTTACCGAGATAAAGAAGCTTGGCTCCCATGACATGTTTTTGGCAAAAGTTGTCTGCATCCAGGCGGATAAAAAGTTTATCGACAAAAAAGGGGCTTTTGATCTCAAAAAAACCGACCCGATCTGCTATTCGCACGGAAAATACTTTACGCTCGGCAAAGAATTGGGACATTTTGGGTATTCGGTGAAGAAGAAAGGGCGTAATGGATAATATTGATTCAATTATTGAGATTTCAATCCGTGATTTCTTAAAAGACATCAGAGATAAAAGCTGGTTTGGCAGGGAAAGGGAAGCCATAAGTTTATTCGTTTTTTCTCAATTAATAAAGCATTTAAACCCAACTCAAATAATGATAGAAGGAGCCGTCCCACAACTAAAAAACCTGGGCAAAGATCATGTCTGCAAAGATATCGTAATTTGGGAGAAGCCATATATGACTTGTTGGAATAAAGACCAAAAGTTTATGAACTATCCATTGGCGATCATGGAATGGAAAGTGAACACAAGTGGAAAAAAGCACCCTCCAGACAAGTTCATCAAGAAAGATATCGACTGGCTAACGAAATACTCATCGGACAACGATTGTTTTACAGGATATAGTTTTTATTTGGATATAAATTCAATTGGTAAGCCGGGTCACCTTACAACTATTAAAAACGGAAAAACATTTAGACAAAAAGATTTTAACTAAGCGCCCTTACTTTAGATAATTATTTGGGACATTTTGGGTATTCGGTTAAGAAGAGAAAATAGTCTAGAGTTTTATTCTATAATCTTCCTAAAAACCGCTTCTTTTCCATTTTCCATAAATGTCAGAGTGTTCTTTTCTGCTTTAAACGCTTTATAAGTATATGTATTATTGCCATTGGCAAAGATGGAAAGATCGTCCCCCTTTACCTGCCACGTTCCAGACTCATACGGCCGCCCGCTCAAAAAAGAACTGAACTGCTTGGTCCCATCGCTCTCGACAGAAAAATCAATCTCGGTAGCATCATAATTCTTAACCGTCGCCCACCCACCAATGAGCGAGCCCTCTTTCTCCGATAGTCCTCCGGGAGTACAGGCAGAAGTTAAAAAAATGAGCCCAATAAACAACAATGCTAACATAACATTAGATTTTAAGAACGCCGGAAAGACCCACTCAAAGAACTTCATGGCAAGATTATAACATTATATATTTTTAGAAAAAACTAAACCCTCATACTGAAGCGTCTGCCACATTTAAGCCGCCACGCTTACTTCCACAAATTATTCATGTTATTATTTATAAACATGAAAAAGATACAAAAGCATATCGGCATCGTTTTTCTATTATTTTTCGCACTTTCCCTCAACGCCATCGCGTTTACGGCGAAAGAAGTCGCCGGGACCGGGCCCTACCCATATAATTTCCACATTATCGATGACCATGTCTATGCCGGCGGACACCCATTAAACCCAAAAACAAAATTTAATAATTCCGATGAACAAGTCTTGTCGATCTTAAACTATCTAAAATCCCTTGGCGTTCTAACCGTAATAAATCTAGAAAATACAAGGCATATACAGGAAAGATATGCTAAATTACTGGAATCCGCCGGAATGAAACAGCTGCATATCCCCTTAAGCTCAAGCCATGTCCCAAATAAAAAAGAGTGGAAAGAGATAACCGCCGCCTTGCAGCAGCCGGTCTATATTCATTGTATGTGGGGAGCCGACCGGACCGGAGCGGTCGTCGGCAGGTATTTAGTTGAAAAATATAACTTGGCCTCCGAAGAAGCTTATCAAGCAGTAATTTCACATGGCAAGTATGCCGGCCGCCTAGGCGGGCTTAAGGGTAATCTTTTTCCAAAGCTTAAAGATTTTATCTGGTTTGGACCACAGAAATAACTTTTTCGTAAGTAACGATCCTTCTTCGAAGCCAATACCACTTTAACCAGGTGCGCAGTTCGGACGGTCGCATATAGATCTCACGCAGACAGTTATACGGCATACGGTAAATTACTTTATACATCGTCTTCCCTTAAAAACCCGATTCTCCTTTTTGGCTTAACCGGCGGTTCGATCAATTGCCTTAAAGCATCAAAAACTATCTTAAATTGAGCATCATACGTCTTTTCCATTTCATTGATTTTTTTATGCAATTCAGTATTATGAAGTGCCATTCTTCTTAATTTTGAAAAAGTCCGCATAATTTGTATATTTACTTGAATGGCCCTATCACTATTAAGCACCGAAGATAACATAAGAATGCCATGCTCTGTAAAAGCAAATGGTTTTGCTCCTCCAAAAAGCGCTTTAAGTGGTATGCCAAAATGGCATACCACATCATCAACTTCTTTTTCATTCAAAATAAACATAAAATCATCGGGAAAGCGATTAATATTTCTTCGCACTTGTCTTTTTAATTGACCGTTTTCTACGTTATACAAAACAGCTAAATCTCTATCAAGCATAACTTTCTCTCCGCGAATAACTACTATCTTGTTTTCAATAACATCAATCGGAATTAAATTGTCCATTCCCTTCTCCTTACGGTGTCGCAATTTGCGACACCAGCTGGTCACAATTTGTGACCAGTTAGAACTACTCTTTCGTAAGTAACGATCCTTCTTCGAAGCCAATGCCACTTTAACCAGGTGCGCAGTTCAGAGGGCCGCATATAGATCTCGCGAAGACAGTTATACGGCATGCGGTAAATAACTTTATACATCTTTTTCACCTCCCGCTACGAATCCGATTCTCCTTTTCGGCTTAATCGGCGGTTCGATCAATTGCCTTAAAGCATCAAAGACTATCTTAAATTGAGCATCATACGTCTTTTCCATTTCATTGATTTTAAAAAGAATATCTTTATGGGTTGAGAGGATTTGACGCAATCTGGTAAATGTCCTCATGATCTGAATATTTACTCTTACCGCTCTCTTGCTGTTCAAGACTGAAGACAACATGGCCACCCCCTGTTCAGTAAATGCATAAGGCAGATAGCGACGACCACCCCAACTTGAGGTCACAATTTGTGACCTCAAGATTGCTGCTTCTTGGGCATTCAATTTAAACATGAAATCAGCCGGGAATCGTTCATAATTTCTTTTTACAGCTTGGGCTAATACTTTGGTTTTTACTCCATATAACTCTGCAAGGTCTTTATCCAGCATTACTTTTTGTTTTCTAATAAAATATATTGCTTTTTCAATTCTCTCCGCAGGAATAATATTAACCATTAATTCACCTCCCCTGCTTATCGAGCATCCGGTATTGCGTCGCTTCGGCGATATGGCAGGCTTGGATATCGGCTGATCCGGCAAGGTCGGCGATCGTACGGGAGATCTTGAGAATTCGATCATAAGCCCGAGCGCTTAAATTAAGATGCAAAATAGCCGATTTTAGGAGTTCTTCGGCCTCCGATTCCAGTTTGCAGTATTCCCTAACCTGCTTAGGGGTCATTCTTCCGTTGCAAAAGGTCTTTGACCCGGAATATCTGACTCCCTGCAGCTCCCGACACCTTGCAACCCGAGATCGAATGATCTTTGAAGGCTCCCCATCGGGCTGTTTTGCCAGCTCATCCTCTTTTAAACGACCGACTTCAACATGCAGATCGATCCGATCAAGCAGTGGCCCAGAGAGCTTATTCCAATAGCGCTGCACGCTAAAAGAAGAACAGATACACTTCTTAGTATTATCCATATAATTACCGCAGGGGCATGGATTCATCGCCGCCACCAGCATAAACTCCGCCGGATAGGTCAAAGTTGAGTGGGCTCTGGAGATCGTTACCTGGCCATCTTCCAGCGGCTGACGCAGGACCTCCACCACCTCTCTCTTAAATTCCGGGAATTCATCCATGAACAATACTCCGTGATGCGATAGCGAAACTTCGCCAGGCCGCGGGATCCGCCCTCCCCCAATAATTCCAATATCTGAAGTCGTATGATGGGGAGAGCGGAAAGGCCGCGTCGTTATCAAAGCTTTTTTACCGTTTAGCAAACCTGTAACTGAAAATAGTTTGGTAACTTCCAGCGCTTCGTTCAAAGATAATGGCGGAAGAATGGTCGGGAGCCTCCTAGCAAGCATTGTCTTGCCGGAGCCGGGGGATCCGACCAGGAGCACGTTATGTCCACCCGCCGCCGCCACTTCCAACGCCCTTTTCACATGCCCCTGGCCTTTTACATCCAAAAAATCGATCCCCCATTCCGGCTCCGGCGGAAAAAACGACCTGATATCTACTTTATGCGGTTTGATCGCTTCCTTGCCGCTAATATAATCGGCCGCTTGCTTCAGCGTTTTTACCGGAATAACAGCTAACCCTTCGACCAGCGCCGCCTCATCCCTATTTTCATGCGGAATAATGACGGATCGCATCCCTTGTTCTTTGAGCGACATACAGATCGGCAAAATGCCGTTAATTCGGCGGACACAACCATCCAGCGAAAGCTCTCCCAGGATCACTGCGTCTTTGATCGATCGTTTTATCTGTTCGGAGACGATAAGCATTCCAAGCGCGATCGGCAGATCGTAGATCGGTCCCTCTTTTTTTGTATCCGCAGGGGCCAAATTTATCGTAAAATAACTGGCAGGAATTTCAAAGCCGGAATTTTCGATCGCCGCCCTAACGCGGTCCCTTGATTCCTTGACCGAAAGATCCGGCAAACCGACAATTGATTGGCCGGGGAGTCCGCGCTGGGAATCGACTTCAACTTCAATAATATAGGCATCCAAGCCCAGGATCGCCGCCGAAAATGTTTTTACAAGCATCCCTATTTCACTCCAAATGCATTTTTAAAAAGCTCGATCACGGTTTCGTTCTTTGAGTTTTTATAGATCGCGATCACGTCGAAGCGGCATCGCTTCCCGCGTATTTTTTTCTTATAGAGGTAATAGCGCGCGGCGTGGATAATATTTTCTTTTTTGCTTTTTTTGACCGCAAAGACCGGGAGAGAGTAGCTTCGATAGGAGTAACTTTTTACTTCAACAAAAACCAGACAGCCGCTTTCTTCCGCAACAATATCGATCTCGCCTTGCTGGGAATGGAAATTGGTTTCAATTATCGAATATCCGCGGCTGGTGAGGTAGCTTTCCGCCAGTTTTTCGCCATCTTTGCCCAGTAAATAGCTTTCGAGTCCCATATACCAAGGGATTGAGCAATGTTGTTGCCAATAAAAAAGGAAACCCCCTATCTCCCATGAATCATTTATGGAATATAGGGGGTAATTTGACTAGTTAATAAGATCTTTCAGCTGCTGGCCTGCGGAAAATTTAATCACATTCCTTGCCGGAATGGTTAATTTTTTTCCGGTTTGGGGATTTCTCCCGGGGCGTGCTTTGCGGCGAAGCTTCTTCCAGGTACCAAAACCTACCAATCTTACTTCCTGCCCTTTTTTGAGGGAGGTTTGGATGCTGCTAAAAGTAGAGTCAAGAAACGACATTACCTTTGCTTTTGGCATCTTCGTCTGCTTGGAAATTGAGTCGCACAGTTCTTGCTTGTTCATTCTTTCACCTCCTTATAATCCTTAAGTGACAAGCATTATAACAATCATATCTTCCGGGTGTCAAGCAAATTAAATGTCCTTCGATGGATCGGGCAAGGACCATATTTTTTTATTTTTTTATAATGTTCTTTCGTTCCATATCCTTTGTGGTCGATAAAACCGTATTGCGGAAATTGCGCATGATATTTTACCATCATTCGATCCCGTGTTACCTTTGCAATAATTGATGCGGCCGCGATCGACGCGCTTTTCCCATCCCCGCCAACGATCGCTCTTTGTTCAATATCTATCTCTAATATTGATCTTTTTCCGTCGACCAAAACAAAATCGGGCAATAGCTTTAAATTCTCGATGGCCATTTTCATGACCAATGAATTGGCCTTACCAATGTTTATTTTATCAATAATTTTATGGTCCAATATTCCGATGCCGACGGCAATGGCTTTTTCAAATATTTTAATAAATAATTTCTCGCGTTTATCGGGGGATATTTTTTTTGAATCGTCCAATCCGGAGAGTTTGCATTTATTGGGGAAGACTACGGCAGCAGCAACGATCGGTCCGGCAAGCGGTCCGCGTCCGGCCTCATCAACGCCGGCGACAACCTTAAAGCCCTGGCTAATTAATTTATTTTCGTATACAAAGGAAGGCATCCCACGATTCTAGGGGATAAGGCTAAGCCTTGTCAAAGGCCAAATGCGTAAAAATGCCTGGCCGATCAGATTTTTCTTTGGAAGGAATCCCCAATAGCGGCTGTCTGCAGAGGCGGGCCTATTATCCCCCATCATAAAAAATGAATTTTGAGGAATTGTTACCGGACCGTAGTTTGCAAAGTCCCGATTCATAGAATGTTTTTCGGTGAGCGCTATGTAATCATCTTGAATAGCACCGGATTTATCCTTATGCGCCGTGTTACTAATATATACAACACCGTCTTTGATCTTGAGCTTTTCGCCCGGAAGGCCGATCAGTCTTTTTATAAGATCTCTCTTTTCCTGGCCGGCTTCGGTCTGAACTTGCCTAAATACAAGGACTTCAAAGCGTTTTGGCGGGCGGAAATTATAGATAACTTTATTTACAACGATCCTGTCGCTGATATCAAGCGTGGGCTCCATCGATCCCGAAGGTATCCAGAAAACTTGAAGAAAAAATGCGCGGATAATAAGCGCCAGAACAAGCGCAACAACAATTGTTTCGATCCAGTCGAAAAGCCAGCCTTTATTCTGCGGCACTAGCAGCGGTTCCCTCTGAACTTGTCCCTGCATTCACTCGTGTCGCCCTGCTTCCGATCCTGCCTCTTAAATAATACAGTTTTGCCCTTCTAACACTACCGGAGCGAACAACTTCGATCTTGTCAATTTTAGGAGAGTGGACCGGAAAAGTTCTTTCAACACCGACACCTTGAACGATCCTTCTTACGGTGAAGACTTCTCTTACGCCGGCTCCAGAACGTTTAATGATAATTCCTTCGAATCCCTGGATCCTTTCCTTCGTCCCTTCAATTATCTTTGAATAGACCTTTACCGTGTCCCCTACCTTAAATTTAGGTAGTTTATCTTTTAATTGTGCTTTTTCCAGATCTTGTATGATACCCATTTCAAACTCCTTTACCTAGCAGCTTATATAGTATTATAGCAGTTGCAGAGCGAACTGACAAATGGTTATATTCGGTATTCCCCTCTATTGGCGGGAGAACCAGGTCCATCCTGTTAAAGAATTCATCCGCGATCCCCCACCCAGTCCCAAATAGCAGTAAATACGGCCTTTCTTCCTTCTCGATCTCTTCCCTTAATGCTTCAAAGCTGACCGTTGCATGCTGTTTAGCCGAAGTTCCAATGATCTTTGGCTTCATCCCATGTTTTTCTTCAATATCTTTGATAACTTCATCCAGATCTACCTTTACTTTCACAAGCTTGAACGCCGCCACTCTCGTCCAATTGAATTCCAAGCTCCCCTCATCCATCCAGAACTCAAAGATCCTCCGAACAAAGTCCCTTTGCGCGGGAAGAGGGTTAACGACATAATAGTTCTTTATTCCAAAGGTTATCGAGCTTCGAGCGATATCATGCAGATCAAAACCGGTGATCGAAGTCGTAACTATCTCCCGGTGTTTATTGTAAACCGGGTAATGCAGCAGAGCGACATAAACATTACTCACTAATAATTTCTCCTAATAATTTCCTGTCATTTTCGTCAAGCTCGGCAGCCGCAAGCAAGTCCGGCCGTTTATAGAATGTATTATTAAGAGATTCTTTCCTGCGCCATGTGGCAATATCGGCATGATGCCCGGAAAGAAGGGCGTCAGGAACTTTCTTTCCATTAAAATCTTCCGGCCGGGTATAGCTTGGATAGTCGAGCAAGCCGGCCGAAAAAGAGTCCATTTCAACCGACGCTTCTTCCTTTACAACTCCGGGGATATAACGTGCAACCGCATCGATCAATACCATTGCGGGCAATTCCCCGCCGGTTAAGACATAATCCCCTATCGAGACCTCTTCGTCAATGAGGGTCCGCGCTCTCTCATCGATCCCTTCATAATGCCCGCAAAGGATCGTTAGGTGTTCGTATTTTGAGAGCTCTTTTACTTTTTGCTGGGTAAGGGTCTTTCCGGTAGGACACATATAAATAATGCGTTGGGCGTTATGCGTTGGGAGTCGGGTGTTAGAATTTTTGAGTTTATTAATGGCGGCACTGATCACGTCCACTTTCATAACCATCCCTGCGCCGCCACCGTAAGGTGAATCATCCGCTGTTTTATGTTTATCTGTGGCAAAATCGCGCAGGTTAACGAGGTTTATACTCAAAAGGCCCTTTTCGCAGGCCTTTTTGATCAGACTTTCACTTAGCGGACCCTTGAACATTTCAGGAAAAAGGGTCAGGATATCAATTTGCATTCAAGGCTATAAGCCGCGGATCTCTTGGATGATGCCATCCTTTACGATGATCTCTGAACCGCCAACTTTTTTATAAAGATTGTCGCCAACGCTGACATCAACCGGCCCTTCAAGCGGACCCTGGATGAATTCCGATCCAATGACAAGCTTTTTTGCTTCTTCGATCTTCATTAATAAGTCTGATTTTGCAGCTGCCTGCCTTGTTTTTTCTTCGTCATATTGATGCTTGAAAGCAGCGGCTTTCTGCATTAATCCTTTTTTCTTGAGATCTTCAAGGTATCCCTTCCCCTGCATCTCCATCCGTCCAACTTGCATATCGATATTGCCGATCGCGCGGTCAAGTTCCTTGACTAAATTTTCTTTAAAAGCCTCGGTAACGATCGCTTTGACCATGACGACTCTTTTTAATTCAACTGATTTTTCTGACATTATCTTTCTCCTTGGCTGG
>JBAYJF010000016.1:0-20008 GCA_041665245.1 Candidatus Margulisiibacteriota bacterium
AGCAATCCGATATTGCTTGAGCCGGTCATGAAAGTTGAAGTAGTTGTGCCGGAACAGTATATGGGCGATGTTATCGGTAATTTGTCGAGCAGGCGAGGGCATGTGGAAGAGATGGAATCGGCGCTTGGGGTTCAAACGATAAAAGCTAAAGTTCCTTTAGCGCAAATGTTCGGTTACTCGACCGACTTGCGATCACTGACCCAGGGAAGAGGGAATTACTCGATGGAATTCTGTGAATATCGAGAAGTTCCAAAAAATATTTCGGATCAAATCATAGAAAAGGTACAGGGAAAAAAGAATGGCTAAACCAACAAAACAGAGGATCAGGATCAAGTTAAAAAGTTATGACCATCGGGTCCTTGATCAATCCGCATTAAGGATCGTCGATACCGCCAAAAGGGCAGGTGCTCTTGTTTCCGGTCCGATCCCTTTGCCGACCGATAAACAGATCTATTGCGTTCTCCGGTCGCCGCATGTCGATAAAAAATCGAGAGAACATTTTGAAATGCGCACGCATAAAAGAATGATCGATATCTTGAACCCGCCGCCGCAAACGGTTGAAGATCTTATGAAACTGGATCTTCCGGCTGGGGTCGATGTCGAAATAAAGATGGGATAAAAGAAAATATGTTAGGTAAAAAAATAGGAATGCTGCAGATCTTTGATAAAACCGGCGAAGTCGTCGGCGTTACCGCTATCGAAGTCGGTCCTTGTATCGTTACGCAGATAAAAACGGTTGAAAAAGACGGCTATAGCGCAGTTCAGCTTAGCCTTGGAAAGAAGAAAAGAGAGTTTGAAATATCAAATCCGGCCGAGTATAAAGTGGGCCAAGAGTTAAAAGTCGATGTTTTTAAAGCTGGTGATGAGCTTAAGATCTCAGGCACAACGATCGGTAAGGGGTTTGCCGGCCGAATTAAGAGATGGCATTCGCACCGCGGGCCAATGTCGCACGGTTCAAAATTCCATCGCATTATGGGATCAATTGGTTCCGGCTCAACTCCAGGCCGAGTCTGGAAAGGGAAGCCGATGCCTGGAAGAATGGGAAATGTAAAGGTCACATTGAAAAATGTACAGATCGTTGATGTATTGCCGGAAAAGAATTTACTGCTTATTAAAGGATCGGTCCCGGGAAAAAGAGGGAATCTGGTCCTATTAAGGAAGAACGCATAATGGCGAAGTTAAAAGATAAAATATTTAATGAAGTACTAAAACAGAGCGTAGTGCATGAAGTGCTGCGTTGGTATCTTGCATCGAAGAGGCGTGGCACCCACTCTGCAAAAACCCGGTCTGAAGTTTCCGGCGGCGGTATCAAACCGTGGAAACAAAAAGGGACGGGGCGGGCCAGGGCTGGAAGCATTCGTTCTCCTTTGTGGCGAAAGGGCGGCGTCGTGTTCCCTCCAAAACCAAGAGATTATGGTTATGCGCTTCCGAAAAAAGTCAGGAAGCTTGGCTTAAGAATGGTTTTGTCGATGTTCAATAAGGACGATAAAGTTAGAATATTGGATAACACTTCAGCTGTTGCCGCAAAAACAAAAGAAGGAGTGAAGTTCTTTAAAGAGTTGGGTGTTAGCGGAAAGATCGCCGTGATCGTAGAAAGTAAAGAAAGTAATTTCTCCAAAGCGGTCAGGAATATTGACGGGGTCTGCATCTCTGAATTAGATGATATGAATATTCATGATCTGATGAAATCTCAGTGGTTTTTAGTCGAAAAAAATATACTGGCAAAATTAAATGAGAGGGTAAGCTAATGGACCTTGAACAGATCATTGTTAAACCGATCGTTACCGAAAAATCTGTAACGCACCGCCAGAAGGGCGTATATGTTTTCAAGGTATTGCTGGACGCTAATAAAATTCAGGTCAAGCAGGCTGTTGAAAAGATGTTTAAAGTAAAAGTTAAAGGCGTGAATACGACCTTTATCCGCGGAAAAAGAAGGGTTGTTGGACGGTCCGCCGGGACAACTTCCCGCTGGAAAAAAGCTTATGTAACGCTTGAGAGCGGACAGAAAATTCAGGAGATTGAAGCATAATGGGACTAAAACAATTTAAACCCAGGTCGCCTGGGACAAGATTCAGGATCTCGGACGATTACTCGGATATAACAAAAAATTATCCGGAAAAAACTCTTATTGCTAAATTGAACCAAAAATCCGGGCGAGATGCGCGCGGGTTTGTTTCAATGCGGCATCGTGGCGGGGGAAACAAAAAGAAATATCGTATGATAGATTTTGTCAGGAGTAAAGATAATATCGCCGCAACGGTTGTGGCTATTGAATATGACCCAAATCGGAACTGTAGAATTGCATTACTAGAATATGCGGATAAAGAAAAGAGCTATATTCTTGCGCCATTAGGCCTTGGGGTTGGCGAGATCCTGCATTCTGGGCCGGAAGCCGAAATTAAGACCGGAAATGCCCTGCCGCTCCGCTCGATCCCGACGGGAACTCTGGTCCACAATGTAGAACTTGAACCGGGCCGGGGTGGAAAACTTGCAAGAGCCGCCGGAGCCGGATTGACGCTGCTGGCAAAAGACGGGGAATATGCAATTGTTAGAATGCCGTCAAGCGAACAAAGAATGATAAATTTAAACTGCCGGGCGACTGTCGGGCAGATCGGAAATATTGATGCGCATAACGTTGTGATGGGTAAAGCAGGTAAGAAGAGACATCTTGGCAGACGGCCGGAAGTCCGCGGTGTCGTAATGAATCCTTGCGATCATCCGCACGGCGGAGGCGAAGGAAAATCGGGTATCGGACGCAAACATCCTGTGACGCCATGGGGCAAACCGACCCTTGGATACAAAACCAGAAAACCGAAAAGGCGCAGCGAGCGCTTTATCATAACCAGGAGGAAATAATTTAAATGGGGAGATCTGTTAAAAAGGGCCCATATGTCGATGAAAAGCTTTTGAAGAAAGTTCAGAAAATGAAGGCTGGAAAAGACCAGAAAATCATCAAAACTTGGGCAAGAGCATGTACGATCGTGCCGGATATGATCGGGATCACTTTTGCAGTGCATAACGGAATTAAACATATCCCGATTTACGTTACCGAAAATATGGTTGGCCATAAATTGGGCGAATTTTCGCATACAAGGGTTTTCAGAGGGCATAGTGCGCCAACTGATAAAACGACAGCATTAACATGAGTTTAGTAGTAAAAGCAAAAGCAATGTGGGTAAAAAGCGCTCCGCGTAAATTTATGCGGATCATGGATCTTATGCGGGGAAAAAATGTTTTAATTGCCCTTGCGCAGTTAAAGTTTCAGCCGCACAAGGCCGCCAGGATGCTTGAAAAAACGATCAAATCGGCGCTGGCAAATGCCGTTCATAACAATAAAATGGAAGCGGGAAGTTTGATCATTTCAGAATTATATGTAAATAAGGGAGTAATAATGAAACGAATCCAGCCAAGAGCCAGAGGAAGGGCGTTCCCAATTAAAAAGAGATCAGCCCATGTAACGGTTTGTTTAAGCTCTGGCGCCAAACAAAAGACTGGCACGGAGGGAAGCAAATAATGGGACAGAAAATCAGCCCGAAGGGGCTTCGGATCGGGATCATTGAGGGATGGGATAGTTTTTGGTATGCGGAAGACAGGAATTTTGCCAAGACCCTTGCAGAAGATATTACATTAAGAAAATACTTAAAAGAACATTTGTTTAAGGCAGGCATTGCGCGGATAAAAATAACCAGGAAAGCGAACCAGCTGGAAATTGATATCTATTCCGCAAAACCGGGTCTTATTATCGGAAAGGGCGGAAAAGATATTGCGATCATTCGGGAAGAGTTGACGAAAAAAGCAGGGAAACCGATCCAATTAAATGTTCATGAAGAGCCGAATCCGGAAACCTGTGCGGTCCTTTTAGCGGAAAATATCGCAATGCAGCTTGAACGCCGCATTTCTTTCAGACGGGCGATGAAGCAGCTGGTTTCAAGAACGCTGCGCGCCGGAGCAAAAGGGATAAAAATTATGTGCGGTGGAAGATTGGATGGAGCTGAAATTGCGCGCAGTGAAAAATATAAAATGGGAAGGGTCCCATTGCAGACTCTTCGCGCTAAGATCGATTATGGTTTTGCCGAAGCTATGACGCTGTACGGAAAGATCGGCATTAAAGTTTGGGTTTACAAAGGCGACGTTTTACCGCAAAAGAAGGAGAAAATCGAAAGTGGCACTAGTACCAGCCAGAACAAAATATAGAAAGCATCAAAGAAGAAGGCTTCGCGGCTCGGCTGCGACCGGAAATACTTTGATGTTCGGTGAATTTGGACTGCAAGCAATGGAGACCGGTTTTTTATCGACCAATCAAGTAGAATCGGCCAGAAAAACTCTGACACATTTTTTCAAAAGAGGCGGAAAAGTATGGCTGCGGTTGACTGCCGATAAGATCGTGACGTCCAAAGCCCTTGGAACCAGGATGGGAAGTGGAAAAGGGGCGCCTGAAGGATTTGTTGTTCCGGTAAGAAAAGGACATATTGTTTTTGAAGTTGCAGGTGTTTCAGCGGTTGATGCCAGAGAAGCTTTTCGTTTGGCCCGGTTCAAACTTCCTTTGACGTTCCGCTTTATGGAGAAAGTATGAAAATAAAAGAATTTAAAGAATTATCGGAAAATGAGCTGAATAAAAAGCTCTCCGATCTGCGCAAAGATCTTTTAAAAGCAAGGATCGCGATGGCGAACCAGCAGCTAAAAAATCCGCTGTCGATCAGAGTGCTTCGCAAAGATATTGCTCGCATTATGACGGTCAAAAGCGAGAAAGGAGCAAAAGTAGTTGAAAAATAAAGTAGTTAAAACCCGCGAGGGAGTTGTGTTAAGCAATAAAATGACAAAAACCGTTATCGTTGAGGTGCAGGAAGTATTCAGGCATCCTCTGTATGAAAAAGTAATGCGAAAATCGAACACTTTCAAAGCGCATGATGAAGCAGGGACCTGTAAGCCTGGCGATAAGGTGACCATTGTTGAAACTCGGCCAATATCCAAAGATAAAAGATGGCGCGTAGTTCAGAGGGGTGAGAAGTGATCCAACATAAAAGTATATTAAGGGTAGCTGATAATTCGGGAGCAAAGACAGTTCTATGCATCCGATGCCTTGGCGGATCGAATCGGAGAAGTTCCGGGATCGGCGATATGATAGTTTGCGTATCAAAGGATACGGAGCCGAACATGACCGTAAAAGATGGCGAAGTCTGTTTTGGTGTGATCGTCAGGACCACAAAACCGATCAGACGGACAGATGGATCTTATGTTAAATTTGACGATAACGCGGTCGTGATCGTTACTAAAGAAAAAAATCCGCGCGGGACCCGCGTGTTCGGGCCGATCGCGAGAGAATTGAGGGAAAGGGGTTATATGAAAATTATTTCATTAGCGCCGGAAGTCGTATGAGCAATTTAAGAATTAAAAAAAATGATACGGTAATTGTTCTTTCCGGAAAAGATAAAGGGAAGAAAGGGAAAGTGCTTAAAGTATCGCCGCAGGATCGCCTAGCTACGGTTGAGGCGATAAATGTCGTTAAAAGACATCAGCGGGCGACAAAGGCATTTCAGGGCGGGATCATTGAAAAGGCTATGCCGATCGCAATGCACAAGATCATGCTGGTCTGCCCAAGATGCAGCAAGCCGACCAGGGTCGCGATGAAAAAAATAAATAAAAAGAATGTTCGCTCATGCAAAAAATGCAGCGAACTGATCGATAAGGTATAAAAATGGCAAGTTATAAAGAAAAATATTTAAAAGAGATCATTCCGATGTTGATGGAGAAAAGGAAATATAAAAATCCAATGCAGGTCCCTCACCTGGTAAAAATTGTGATCAATCGGGGAGTGGGAGAGGCAAAAGAAAATCCAAAAGTTATGGATATTGCCGCGGCCGAACTTATGGAGATCACAGGCCAGAAGCCATTGATCGTTAACAGCAAAAAAGCGATCTCGGCTTTTAAATTAAGAGCGAATATCCCGATCGGTGTTAAGGTTACTTTGCGCGGGACCAAGATGTTTGATTTTTTAAATAAGTTCGTCAATCTTTCTCTTCCCAAGATCAGGGATTTTAAAGGGGTCAGTCCGAAGTCGTTCGATGGAAGAGGAAATTATTCACTGGGCATCAAAGAGCAGTTGATCTTCCCTGAAATTGATTATGATCGGGTTGATAAACCGAGGGGAATGGATATCACTTTTGTAACTACGGCAAAGACAAATGACGAAGCAAAGGAACTTTTGGAAGCATTCGGAATTCCTTTCAGAGCAATAGGGTAGGCTTAAAGGAGAGTTTATGGCAAAGACTAGTTGGCTGGAAAGATTAAAACGCGAACCTAAATTTCCTACACGGAAAATAAACCGATGTGGAATATGTGGGCGAAGACGCGCTTTTTATCGTAAATTCGGGTTATGCAGAATTTGTTTTAGAAACCTTGCACATAAGGGTGAAATTCCCGGTGTGACAAAGTCGAGTTGGTAAAGGAGAAAATATGGACGTAGTTGGAGATCTGTTGATCAGAATAAAAAATGCGATATCAGCGGGCAAGGATGGCCTGGACCTGCCGCATTCGAGAATGAAAGAGTCGATCGTAAAATTATTATTCACCGAAGGATATATCAGCAAATACGATTCGTTCAAAAGATTGAACAGAAGCTTTTTAAGGATCGCGCTGAAATATAATGCGAAGAAAAAAAGCGTTATTCGCGGGATCAAAAGGGTAAGCACGCCGGGAAAAAGAATATATATCGGAAAAGACCGGATGCCAAGGGTACAGTCGGGATTTGGTACGGCAATTGTTTCAACATCTAAAGGGGTCATGACCGATGATGAAGCTCGCAAGAATAAAGTTGGCGGAGAGCTTCTCTGTCTGGTCTGGTAAGGTAATATGGCAAGAATAGGAAAAAAAGAGATCACGATCCCAAAAGGGGTAGAGGTCAAACTCGATGGAAGAAAAGTTATGGTAAAGGGACCGAAAGGGAGCCTTTCCCAGGAATTCGTATCTATGATCGAGGTTAAACTTGAAGAAGGAAAAGTATTTGTCCTTTTTAAAGGGAACGGAAAAAAACCGATCGCACTTCAGGGATTATACAATCGCCTGATCACTAATATGATCGCCGGAGTTACAAAAGGGTTTGAAAAGGAATTAGATCTAGTCGGAGTTGGCTACAGAGCTGTCTTGCAAGGAAAAAAACTTCAGCTCCAGCTTGGTTATTCGCATCCGGTTGAGATGGATCCGCCGACTGGGATTGATTTTGAGGTCATTGGCGGGAATAAAATTAAAATTAAAGGGATCGACAAGCAGATAGTTGGACATATTGCGGCTGAGATCAGGTCCTTTCGAGCAGTTGAACCATATAAAGGGAAAGGGATCAGATATACCGGTGAAGTTGTGAGAAGAAAAGCGGGTAAGGCGGCTAAAGCATCGTCCGGCGGAGGGGCAAAATAAGATGGCTAGGAAAAAAAAGATAGTAGGGACCAAAGAAAGGCCAAGGATCTCGGTATTCAGAAGCCTTAAAAATATCACGGCGCAGATCGTTGACGATGTGAATAGCAATACATTGTGTTCGGCTACGACGATCAAGAAAACGAATAAAGGGAACAACAGCAACATCGCGGCCGCGATTAAGGTCGGCAAACAGCTTGCTGAAAAAGCTCTTAAGCTCGGGATCAAAAAAGTGGTTTTTGATCGCGGAAAGTTTTTATATCATGGAAGAATTAAAGCGCTCGCAGATGCGGCTCGACAAGGAGGCCTTGAATTTTAATGGCAAGAGAAAGACAATACGATAAAGATCAGGAATTTAAAGAAAAAGTTGTAGATATTCGCCGCGTGTGTAAAGTTGTAAAGGGCGGAAAGAAAATGGGCTTCCGTGCGGTGGTTATTGTAGGGGATAAAAAAACTAAAGTAGGGATGGGGATCGGCAAAGCGGCCGAAGTCTCGTCCGCGATCCGTAAAGCCGTTGAAGCGGCAAAGAGAGCCTTGATCGAAGTTCCGTTAACTTTCGGAACTATTCCGCATGATGTTGAAGGGAATTATTCGGCCTGCAAAGTTGTTATGCGTCCGGCTGCAAAAGGAACGGGCGTTATCGCTGGCGGATCGGTCCGCACAGTGCTTGAAATGTCGGGGCTTAAAAATATTGTTGCCAAACTGATCGGCTCAACCAACGCGATCAATGCTGCAAGAGCGGCTATTAACGGACTGCTTTCTCTTAAACGGGCCGATGAATTTTTAGCGGAAAGAGGAAAGGAAGTAAGGATTAGATATGCTGAAGCTGAATGAGTTAAGCCCTGCAAAAGGGTCTAAGAAAAAGAGAAAAGTGGTAGGACGCGGGACCAGTTCCGGACACGGAAAAACTTGTGGACGCGGACATAAGGGCCAGACCAGTAGGTCAGGCGGCACAAAGGGAAATCGTTTTGAAGGCGGACAAACACCATTATACAGAAGACTTCCAAAAAGAGGCTTTAAGAATATGCCGTTCATGACCAAATATGATGTTTTCAATTTGGATGATATTGAAAAGATCAAAGATGCAACAGGCCTGATCAAGGTCTTGGGCGATGGCGAATTAAAAGGACCAGTCACTATCAGTGCGCATAAGTTTAGCAAAACTGCACTTAAAAAGATCGAGGCGGCAGGCGGAAAAGCGGTAATAATAGATGAGTAATTACGTTTCCGGTCTATTTAAAATAGCGGATCTAAGAAAGAAGCTGTTATTTACGATCGGGATCGTTGTTTTGTTCAGACTTGGCGGGCACATTCCGGTAGCGGGCATTGATACAGTAAAACTTGCCGCGCTTTTTTCACAGGGGAATATCCTCGGGTTCCTTGACTTATTTACTGGTGGATCATTAATGCGATTTTCCGTCTTCGCGATGGGGATCGTTCCGTATATTAATGCTTCAATTATAATTCAGCTTTTAACGGTCGTTATTCCGCAGCTGGAAGAGCTATCGAAAGAAGGGGACTCGGGAAGGAAGCAGATCGCTTCTTATACAAGGTACCTGACGATCGTGCTGGCTTCATTCCAGGCTTTTGGAATGGCGTTTTGGCTTAGAGGAGTAATGCTGACGGATTACAATTTTATGCTTTTTCTTTTTGGAACGGTCGTTTCACTTACGGCCGGCACAGCGATCGTTATGTGGTTTGCCGAATTAATTACGGATAAAGGGATCGGGAACGGAGCATCCATGCTGATCTTTGTCGGGATCGTCTCCCGCATACCTTCATACATCGGCCAGACGGTTACTTTGGTGCAAGGCGGCGCATCGATCATTGGAGTGATCATTCTTTTGATCTCATTTATACTAATGATAGTTGCGATCGTTTATGTCCAGGAGGCGCAGCGAAGGATACCGGTTCAGTATGCGAAAAGGATCGTTGGCAGAAAAATGTACGGCGGCGGATCGACTTATATTCCTTTAAGGATCAACCAGGGTGGTGTGATCCCGATCATTTTCGCTTCTTCCGTGTTGTTTTTTCCAGCGACGATCGCGCAGTTCATCCCAAATCCGTTCATGCAAAATATTGCGAATATGTTTTCTTCCGGTCCGCTGCATATGCTGTTTTATTTTGTTTTAATTTTCTTTTTCACGTATTTTTATACGGCAATTACTTTCAATCCGAAAGAGCTTGCTGAAAACATAAAAAAATATGGTGGATTTGTTACCGGAATAAGGCCGGGGAAACCGACGGCGGATTATTTAGAGAATTCGATCTCCAGGCTGACTTTTGTCGGTGCGCTTTTTTTAGCTTGCGTGGCGCTTGTTCCGACAATTGTGGAAGACATAACGCGCATTACTTCATTTCAGGGGCTTGGATCAACGGCGCTTTTGATCGTAGTTGGTGTTGCGCTTGACCTGGTAAGACAGATCGAGACGCATCTAGTGACCAGGCAATATGAGGGGTTACTAGCATGATCTTAGTATTTATCGGGCCTCCGGGATCGGGTAAAGGGACTCAGGCCAAAATGCTGGCAGAAAAACTATCTCTTCCGCATATTTCTGTGGGAGATCTGCTCCGAGATGAGATCCGAAAGGGATCTGATCTGGGAATTAAAGCGAAGAGTTTTATGGACGGTGGGAATTTAGTCCCAGATGAGCTTACGATCCAGCTTACCAAAGAGAGAATTGCCAGGCCGGATTGTGGCAAGGGTTTCATAATGGACGGTTTCCCAAGGTCCGATATCCAGGCGAAAGCTTTCGATAAAATGCTTGCAGAAAGCGGCTTGGAAATGGATAAAGTGGTTTATTTTAAAGTCAGCCAGGAGGAAGTCGTAAAAAGGCTATCCGGCAGACGAAGCTGCAAAGATTGCGGCGCAGTATTTCATATAGATAATAAACCATCGAAAAAAGGTGCAAAATGCGATATTTGCGGCGGGGATCTGATCCAGCGCCCGGATGATTCGCCGAGTGTTATTGCAAATCGCTTTGTGGTGTACGAAAAACAGACGAAACCGTTGATTGAACATTACGAAAAAATGAATAAAATACTTGAACTCGATGCTTCCAAGCCGATAGATGAGATATTTTCTCACCTTGATCGGCTAGGGTCTAATGCCCAAGCTCTTTGATGGGAAGCGTCAAAATAAAAAGTTCCGAAGAAATTGATAAATTAAGGATCGCAGGTAAAATAACTGCGAATGTCCTTGAACAAGTTTCTAAGGAAGCCGTTGAAGGAATAACGACGGCGGAACTCGATAAATTTGCTGACAAACTTGTTCGCGGGTATGGGGCAGAACCGGTTTTTGTAGGATATCGCGGCTATCGGCATGCTACATGCATTTCGATAAACCACGAAGTTGTGCATGGTATCCCGGGAGAAAAGGTCCTTTGCGACGGGGACATTGTTAGTATAGATATCGGGGTAAAGATAAACGGTTATTGCGGCGATAGCGCGGTCACGGTCCCGGTCGGAAAAGCTTCGACCAAGGTCCAGAAGCTTCTTCGGGTGGGAAAAAATTCTCTTCGAGGAGCGATCAAACAGGCGCGCGCCGGGAATCATTTGGGCGACATTGCTTATGCGACCCAGCGGGAAGCTGAAAAGCATGGGTATTCAGTCGTACGCGAGCTTTACGGGCACGGGATCGGCAGGGAGCTGCATGAAGACCCTTTGATCCCAAATTTTGGAAGGCCCGGTGAAGGGATAGTTCTTAAACCTGGAATGGTTTTTGCGATCGAGCCGATGGTAAATATCGGCGGCTGGCGCGTAAAAACACTTTCAGACGGTTGGACGGTCGTTACCGAAGACGGGAGCCTGTCCTGCCATTTTGAACATATGGTATTGATAACAGAAGGAGAACCGGAAGTTTTAACTTTATGGCAAAAGAAAAAGATGTAATTGAAGTCGAAGGAGTAATTCTGGAGGCGCTTCCAAGCGCATTTTTTAGGGTGAAACTTGAAACCGGGCAATTGGTCCTTGCGCATGTGTCGGGAAAGATCCGGAAACATTTTATTCGAATTCTTATGGGGGATAAGGTCAGAGTTGAGCTTTCCCCATATGATCTGACAAGAGGCCGAATAACATATCGGTTAAAGTAGGGAGAAAAAAAATGAAAGTAAGATCATCAGTAAAAACGATTTGTGATAAGTGTAAAGTGATCCGCAGGCGCGGAAGAGTGCGGGTCATCTGTGAGAATCCGAAACACAAACAACGACAAGGATAATAAGGAGATAAAATGGTCAGATTAGTTGGAGTTGATTTGCCGGCAAATAAAAGGATCGATATCGCATTAACATATATATATGGGGTCGGGAATTCGTTAGCAAAAAAAGTTTTGGCCGCGGCAAGGATCGAGCCGGAAGTCAGGGTTAAAGACCTGAACGACCAGGAAGTTGTTGCTATGCGAAATGCCTTGAAAGATTATCAGATCGAAGGCGACTTAAGAAAAGATATTTCATTAAGCATTAAACGCTTGGTTGATATTGGGACTTATCGCGGGACAAGGCACCGAAAAGGTTTGCCGGCCCGCGGACAAAGATCGAAAACAAATGCCAGGACAAAAAGAGGAATGAGAAAGACAGTCGGCCTGGGCAAAAGAAAAGAAGAAAAAACATAAATAGGGAGTAAATATGGCTGAGGAAAAACAAAAAGAAGTCAAAGAAGTTAGCGAGGTCAAGGAAGCTGAAAAGGCGCCGATAGTTAGAAAGAGAAAACTTAAAAGAAAGGTTGGCTCGATCGGAACTGCGCATATCAAAGCGACATTCAATAATACGATCATTTCAATAACCGATCCGCAAGGCGGCGTCGTTGCCTGGGCATCTGCCGGAGCATGCGGCTTTAAGGGTACGAAAAAAGGAACTCCATTTGCGGCTTCATCCGCGGCTGAAAAAGTTGCGGCAAAAGCGCTTGAAGTCGGCGTACGAGAAGTAAATGTGCTTGTGAAAGGTCCTGGCGCAGGAAGAGAGACGGCTATCCGTTCTCTGCAATCGTCAGGTTTAGAGGTCTTATCAATTAAGGATGTAACACCGATCCCGCATAACGGTTGCAGACCTCCAAAAAGGAGAAGGGTCTAATGGGAAGACATATTGATGCAAGCTGCAAACAATGCCGCAGGGAAGGGGAGAAACTTTTCCTTAAGGGCGAGAGATGCTATACCGAAAAATGTTCATATTCCAGAAGATCTTTTGCCCCGGGACAACACGGGAAGCTTCCAACAAGAGTTTCAGAATACCAGATAAGGCTGCGGGCAAAACAAAAAGCAAGAAGGATCTATGGGCTGGGCGAACGCCAATTTTCTTCATACTTTTGGGAAGCTTCGCTGCAAAAAGGCGATACAGGAGCGAAATTGCTTGAGTTTTTGGAAAGGCGGCTGGACAATGTTGTTTATCGTCTTGGATTTACAACTTCAAGGCAAAGCGCCCGCCAAATGGTAAAACACGGCGGGATCTTTGTAAATCAGAAAAAGGTGAATATTCCATCTTTCAGGGTAAAACAGGGCGATGTAATTCTTGTTTTGCCTAAAAGAGAAAAGATGGCAAAACAAGCTTTGGAAAAATTCCCCGATCGAGTTACGCCTCCGTGGCTATCTCTGTCCGGTGAAATTGAAGGCAAAGTCGTAAGCGTTCCAAAGCGGGAAGAGATCGAATCGAGCATTGAAGAAAATCTTATTATTGAGTATTATTCCCGGTAATTTTAAGGAGGTAAAAGGATAATGGTAACACTTGGAGAAAAGCCCTGGGTCAGAGTCGGAGAGATGAGCGATAAGTTCGGGAAGTTCGTGGTTGAACCGCTTCCAAAAGGATACGGATCGACCCTGGGGAATCCTCTTCGCCGAATTCTTTTATCTTCACTTTCAGGTGCGGCAATAACGGCCGTAAAGATCGAAGGAGTCTCGCATGAGTTTTCAACAATGCCTGGGATCGTTGAAGATGTTCTGCATATTCTACTTAATTTAAAAGAGATCGTTATTAAATCCCATTCTGAAGAGCCCAAAACGATCATCTTAAAAGCAAAAGGCGAGGGCGTTGTAAAAGCCGGAGATATTGAACATGACGCCGAGATCGAGATCGTAAATCCCGATCAAAAGATCGCTACGATCGACGGCAATGGCAAATTAACGATCGAAATGATCGTCGAAAGAGGGAAGGGCTACGTTACTTCAGAAAAGAACAAGAAAGATAGCCTCCCGGTCGGTTTTATCGCAACAGATTCAATTTTTACTCCGGTCCTGAAAGTAAACCTTGGGACGGAAGAAGTCCGCGTCGGACAGGAAATTAATTACGACCGGCTTGTCCTTTCTGTTTGGACCAATGGGAGCATTAAACCGGATGAAGCGGTCAAAGAGAGCGCAAAAATATTGGCGCGGCACGTTGACCTATTCATTCATCTTGGGGAAAAGATCGATAGCAGCGGCGAGGAAGGCGAAGGAAAAGAAGAAGCGGCTACTTCTGTCCTTGAAATGTCGATCGATGACCTTGAGTTCTCATCAAGATCGCTTAACTGCCTTAAAAAAGTAGGCGTAAAAACGGTTAAGGACCTGATCGGCTATTCCGAAGAGGAACTGATGAAATTCAAGAACTTCGGATCAAAATCGCTGGATGAAGTCAGAGAGAAATTATCAGAATACAAGTTAAATCTAAAGGGAGATAAGGTGTAATGAGACACAGGCTTGGAAACCGAAAACTAAGCAAACCGACAGACCAGCGGCTTGCGATGTTAAAAAGTATTTGTAGGTCGCTTTTCATATACGGAAAGGTGAAGGTAACTGTAACCCGTGCTAAAGAAGCCAGGAAAATGGCGGAAAGAATTATCACGGCTTCCAAAGAGAATACGCTTCACGCCCGCAGGAAAGTTGAATCGGCGCTGGGTGATCGAAAGATCGTCACCCTTATTTTTAAGACGATGCCGGAGAGGTTCGAAGGCCGTCCCGGTGGATATACCCGGATCACTAAAATTGGGCCACGCGTAGGGGATAGCTCTCCTATGGCCTATTTAGAGTTAGTATAAGAGGACTAATAAAATGAAAAAAAGAAAAACAATATTTACGTTCGAAAAAGTTAATAAGAAATGGTACAAGGTTGATGCAACCGATAAGGTCCTTGGAAGATTAGCGTCAAAGATCGCGATCTATTTGATGGGCAAACATAAACCGGTATTTTCAAGGCAGGTTGATAATGGCGACTATATTGTCGTTGTTAATGCCAGCAAGGTAAAAGTTACCGGAGCCAAAGAAAAAAACAAGACATATTTTACCCATTCCGGTTATCCTGGCGGAGATAAGACGACAACTTTTGAAAAACTGCTGGCGGTCCACCCTGATAGAGTAATTCGTTTAGCGGTCAGAGGGATGATCCCGCACAACCGCTTGGGAGATAAATTAATAAACAAGTTAAAAATTTATAAGGGAGAAGCCAAAGAGTATGATAAACTTCAGGTGCTTGAGGTATAAAAATGATAGAAGATAAAAAGACAAAGGCTGTAAAACCGAAGAAAACAAAGGAAGCGCATGAAGCACCCGCTGTTGAAAAAGAAGCGGCTGTCGTTCATCCTGAACCAAAAGCTGCCCATAAACCAAAAGCGCATAAAGAGATGATAAAAGCTAATCGCGGGACCGGAAGACGGAAAGAAGCCGTTGCAAAAGTAATGCTTTTCCCGGGGACCGGAAAAATAAAAGTGAACGGTAAAGATTATTCGGTATACTTTTGCAATCGAAAGTTAAGCGAATATAAAGTAAACCGCCCTTTTGTCGTTACAAATACGGTTGGAAAATTTGATGCTGTGGTAAAAGCTTTTGGGGGAGGGGTCTCTTCCCAGGCAGGCGCGGTATCGCTCGGGATAGCCCGTGCGCTGGTCGAGCTTAACCCGGAATTAAAGACGCTTCTCAAGAGAGAAAAGCTTATGACCCGCGATTCAAGAATGAAGGAAAGAAAGAAATACGGCCTCAAGCGCGCTCGTAAAGCATTCCAGTATACAAAGAGATAATACTAGGAGGATCTTATGGGACAAGAATATGATCGGCATTTTGAGGATTTTCGTCAGCCTTCAAAACATGAAAAGGGCGGTATCATTAAACTATCCGGGGCATTTTTACTTGACCATGAACAAGAGATCCTGAACCTCATTGAGAATGAGAACCAAAAAGCCATCGCCGAAAATCCCGAACATAAAGTAATTAAGGTTGAGAAAGCAAACAGCGGGATCATGGTTGAAGTTTCGGAACACAGCCTGGCTATGCACATCGGCAAATCTCTCTCCAGCGCTTTTAAAGGCAAGCATGAATACAAATTTCGTCCCGGAGAAAAATTTGTAGAAGTAGATTGGCAGAGAGACTAATTTTTGACCTTCCCCTCTCTTTTTGATAAAATACATATAGTATTCCATTAATAGTATTTCGAAAGGAGAAAGTGTATGCCACGCAAACTGACAAAGTATAACTTGATGATCCCAGGTCCGACCCCGATCCCAACCAGAGTATTATCCGCAATGAACCACGACATGATCGGCCACAGGGGGCCGCTATTTTCTGCGGTGATGAAAGAAGTGATGGAAGGCCTTCGATGGGCTTACGAAACTAAGAATGAAATATTTATTTATCCGGCTTCCGGAACGGGCGGCATGGAAGTTGCGGTCGTAAATACGCTATCTCCCGGAGATAAAGTTATCGTGCTGAATATCGGGAACTTCGGCTCTCGCTTTGCCAAGATCTGTAAGGCTTACGGAGCGGACGTAAACGATGTTAAGTTCGAAAGAGGACGCCCGGCTGATCCTGAAGTTTTAAAAGCCGAGCTGAAAAAAGGTCCGGTCAAAGCGGTATTCATGCAGCAGAATGAAACTTCAACGGGTGTTATTAATGATGTTAAGACTTTAGCGAAAATTGTTAGAGAGATCCAGCCGGAGGCGTTAATTATTGTTGACGCAGTTTCCGGAATGATGGCGGCTTCATTAAAGACCGATGAATGGGACTTGGACGTTGTTGTTTCCGGGTCGCAGAAAGCATTTATGGTCCCTCCAGGCGTGGCAGCGGTTTCAATTTCTGCTAGAGCGTGGAAGGCTTATGCCGTTTCCAAATGTGCGAAACATTATTGGGATTGGGGATTAATGAAAGAACAGGCTCCAAAAGGGCACACCTATACGACTCCGCCGGAATCGCTGATCTTTGGAATGCGGGAAGGGATCAAGATGCTGCAGGAAGAGGGGCGAGAGAACGTATTTGCAAGGCACATGGCAAATCGCAACCTATGCCGCGCAGCTGCCAGAGGATTAGGATTAAAACTATTAGCCGATGATGCTAGCGCGTCGCCGGCTGTAACCGCGATCTTTCCACCGGAAGGAATTGACGCCGAGGAAGTCCGCAAACTTATGCGGGAAGATTTTTGTGTAGAAATTGCTCCGGGACAATCGGAATTACAAGGTAAACTTTTCCGCATCGGCCACTTAGGCTATGTTGAATCGCTTGATATTATCGGGGCTTTTGCCGCATTGGAAGTGTTGTTTAAACGACTTGGCGCAAAGACCAATTTTGGCGCCGGCGTTAAAGCGGCGATGGAGTTGCTATAGAAGGGATTAGTAGGGATTTGGAGGAGTAGGAGGGATGCGAAGGGATAATGGGAAAACCTACTAATATCAAACTAACCCTCCAATACGACGGAACGGGCTTTTACGGGTATGAACTCCAGCCGGGGAGGCGAACCGTTCGCGGAGAGATCGAAAAAGCACTATTTAAGCTATATAAAAAGAAGTTCAAGCTTGTTTCTGCTTCAAGGACCGATTCAAAAGTGCACGCTCTCTGCCAAACGGTAAACTTCAAAGCTCCGGGCAATATCCCAGCCAGTAACCTTCCAAGAGCGATCAATACTAAATTGCCGGATGATATAAGGGTCATTGGGGCATGGGTCGTTGGGGCGAAGTTTAACGCCCGCTTTGACAGCAAAAGCAAAACTTATGAGTACAGTGTTTACAATGAAGAATTTATGCCCCCGCTTATCCGCAATTTTGCCTGGAATATAAGATTAAAGCTGGATATTGCCAGGATGAAAAGGGCGGCTCGGCATTTAATTGGCAAACATGATTTTACCTCTTTTTGCGCCGTAGGCGGTGACGACAAGGATTTTGTCCGGAAAATAATGAAGATCGAGATCGCAAGAGGGGGAAAGTCCAATTTAGTTAGCATAAAAGTGACCGGCGATGGATTTCTATATAAAATGGTTCGGATCATTGTTGGGACCTTGGTGGAGGTGGGGATGGGAAAGAGGAAACCAGAGACGATGAAAGCTGTTTTGGAAGGAAAAGATCGTAAATTAGCCGGTCGAACCGCTCCGCCCCAGGGCCTCTGCCTCACAAAAATAATCTACTAAAAAGCGAAATTTTTGCCAAAGTATGCCGATAATATATATGATATGGTCATAATCAGTATTTTTTTGGAGGAAATATGATATTTGCTGGAGCATCGTCGATTTTTTCATGTCGAGCTAAATATGCAGTACGTATCCGAACCCATAGCGAGAGGCGCTTGACCCGGAAAGATCTGCGCTTTTTTATGCAAGGAATTATTGACATAAACGTCAGTTGTTTTTCGGCCTTGATGAATTTTACAGGCATGTACGCTAAGGGGCGATTTACCGATCGCGGGAAGGAGATCTATAAAAGAAATCTTGTTGAGTATGCAGGCTACAGACAACTATTAAGAGCGATCGGCGTTGTGGCCGATAAAGGAACTTTGGTTAGGAGCCCCTTGATCGTTGAAATAATAAAAAAAGAAATGGAATTCCATCCAAAAGATGCCGGCTGCTACGAAGCAAGGATCGACCACTTAAGCTTGGCTGAAATGAAAAGAGCGGTGCAAAAGTATTTAGACATGACTGAATGGTCGTTTAATGAATTAGTAAAGATTGGTGAAGTCCCGGAGCAAAGAGATGCGGAGCTTGCTTTAGCATTAATAGAGCTAATAAATGTTGATATCCAAACATTTAGAACTGGTCCAGTTAGGCGTGTGGTTGGAAAGATCGGATCGGATGGGAAGCTAATAAAGGCATGCATTCAGAATCAGTCGTAGCAATTAGAGGAAAACAGTATCGCGATCAGGTCTTTTCTAGACAAATGAAGGGAAGGGCGCTTATTGAAGGATTAAAGCATGTTGTTGAGCCTGCGAAAAGAAGCACAAGTTTTTCAGAAGTCAAAACGGCCCACCGGTTCTTAATGTGGCATTTGGCGCATTGTCCTATTGGAACAGATCAGCAGGCTGTGTTTGAGCTGTCCCTGGATTTTGAAAGTTCTCTTGTGGATTTCAAAAGAAGATTTTTCGGTAATACTATCCCTCCTATGGCTATGGTGCTTGAAGCTATCCCATATTCTCCGGTGATCAAGCCGATTGGCGTCCCAAGGGACAATTTTGAAATATATTTTCATGATCCAATAATAGATCTTGAGCACGGTCTAATGATCGCTCCAGTACCAACTTATTCCTCTTTTTATTTTGATACGCAAGCCGGCCATGACCTAGAAAGTACTTATCGCCATATGGGTTTATCCATGATCTGCAGGAACAGGAGTATTGGGAGAGTAACTAATGGGATCTTGGATGATTGGCTGATGACACAGCCGCGGGAGATGGTGAGGCAAATGAGAAAGACCGGTGAATGCGCTCACATGTTCATTCTTCCCAATCGAACTGGATCAGGCTGCACCGGGATCGTATTTTATTATGTTAAAAATAATTGGCCGGTTGGGTATGCTTCAATGACATTCGATAATCGACATACAGCTAATTTTTTCTTTCATATCTTTCAGGAGATGACAGGCACAGAGAGTTCCTCGCTCTTTTTTAGGGCATCAATTCAGGCAGCATATAAGAAGCTCGGGATTTCTCGAATATTATTTATGCATAATGAGCAAATTAATATTCCACCGGAAGAAGAGGCCCAAAACATGGCCTTTTACGCAAGGCACGGCTTTATAAGAAGGGATGATTTGGATATTATGCTCTTGGATTACTCTCCAAGCTAACTATTGCCTCTGTAGCAGCTTTCTTATTTCCACCAATACGATCGGCGTTAAAGTTACCCCAAAGATCAGCAGCCAATCAAAAGCATTTAACGGCACGGTACTGAAGGCGAACTGGAAAAAGGGGAGATAGATCACGGCTATCTGCAAGCCTAAGGTTGAGAGAATTGCACCAACTAAATAGAGATTCGAAAATAATCCAATTTTAAAGATCGACTTGTCGAGCGAGCGGCAATTCATGACGTGTGCCATCTGCAGCAACGCAAGCGTTGTGAAGGCAACTGTCCTGGCTTTAACTATCCCTTCAGTATTTAGATAATAAGCGAACAATCCCAAGGTCCCAATAGCCATTAATAACCCAATTCCGACCACGCTGGATAAAAGCGCTCCGGAAAAAACATTCTCTTTCGGATCGCGCGGTTTCCTTTCCATAATAGACTTGTCATGCGGTTCTACTGAAAGGGCGACTGCAGGGAGGCCGTCCGTTACAAGGTTTACCCATAAAAGATGGATAGGGAGAAGAGGAAGGGGAAGGTTTAAGAGCATTGAAAAGAACATCGTAAAAACTTCACCGGAATTGGTGGAGAGCATATAACGGATAAATTTTAAA
>JBAYJF010000017.1:0-19750 GCA_041665245.1 Candidatus Margulisiibacteriota bacterium
CGATGCGTTCATTGTTCCTGCGGTGGTTAAAGCCGATGTTGAAAAGATCGTTAAGAATATAAATGATGCTGCAGGACCGCTCCCTTCGCTGGAGAACCCGATCGAAGAAGGGAACGAAGATTTCACGCAGTATAAGATCCGGGGGCATTATGAAAAAAACGATGCTCTGAAAAGTTATTTTAGGGCGATGATGTGGTTTGGCCGGCGCTCGTTCCCGGTGAAAGATATTGACAAGACGCTCTCTGCGATCCTGATGACCAGAACTGTCGCTTCTGCCGGGCAAATGAAAAAACTTGAAAGCGTTGATTCGATGCTCACCTATATGGTCGGGGCTACGGACGATTATACGGTCTCCGATTATTACCGCAAAATAAATCTTGAAGTTTTTGGCGATAAGATGCCGAAGATGGATCTGCTCGTGAAAAATACGGATGAAATTGTTAAAAAATACCAAAGTGTCGCGGTTAAAATACTCCCGCCGCCAAGGATCGTTTCGACCCAGACCGGACTTGGAAAAGACCAGGAACAAAGGATCAGGGAGACTGCCGGGTTTAAATTCTTAGGCCAGCGCTTTACCTGGGACGCCTATATTTTCGGCCAATTAACTTCACCCAGCGTCGGATCAAACGAAAATCCGCGTAATTTGCCTTCAGCTCTGGATGCCATGCAGTTGCTTGGTTCGACCGCAGCAAAAAAAGAGATGACTGCGGCCCAGCAAAAAAAGAAATGGAACAACTACGATACCCAGGTCGTAAAACTTGAAAAAGAGATCGAAGGTAAAATTGAAAAAGAGACCACTTTTTATGATGCCTGGCTGGGGACATTAAAAACCCTTTTTGTTAACAGCAGCAAACAGCTTTTTGCGATCAGCGAGCCGTGGGGATATAAGAATTTAAATGCCGCTCTTGGCTCGTGGACCGAATTAAAACACGATACGATACTTTATGCGGAACAGGTCTATGCGGAGATGGGGGGAGAGCAGGAAGAGTTTCGCGTTCCGGCCTATGTTGCACCCGATCCGAAAGGCTATATTGAACCGAACCCGGAATTTTTTAAACGAGCCATGAATCTGGCAAAAGGGATCTCGGAGAAACTGGCGGCGGCAGGTTTTATGCCGGAAGAGTATGCCGGTAAAATGAGCATCTTTGCCGATATTTCAAAAACCGCTTATGAAATTGCCGCAAAAGAAGTGAGCGGCGCAGAAATTCTTCCGGATGATTATAGTTCCATTGTTACTTTACTTAATTCCTTTAATTCCTCCCTGTTACTGGGAGATGAGCAAATGTACACGGAAAACAGGGATGATCTGCAGATGGCGCTTATTGCGGATATTGCAACGGATGCGGTTTCGGGGACAGTTCTGGAAGTTGCGACCGGTGTTCCGCAAAGGATGATTGTTTGCGTAAAAGACCCCTTTGGCGGGACCAGGCTCACGCATGGGTACGTCTATTCGTGGTATCAATTCCCATCCAGCAAACGGATGTCCGACAAAGAGTGGAAAGCCATCGTTTACGGAAACATCGATGCGCAAAAGCAGCTTAAAGACAAAACACCGGATTGGTATGGAAAATTCCTGAAATAGATGCCGGTTTGGTGGAGAGTAATTGGGTGTTGGTGTCTATTAGTTTGTAGTGGATATGCCCTCGACTTCCATTACTCGAAATATGCAGGCGATCCGGAAAAATACTTAAAACCGATCCGGGAATATCAAAGAACGCAGGCATCTCAAAAAATTGCTTCAGGGAAGATCCTTGCCGGCATTTTGCCGCATCATTTCTTGGCGAGCGACATGATGGTCGACTTTTTTGAAAGAATTAAGCGAAGCGAAAAACCTAAAACAATTATTCTTATCGGTCCGAATCATTTTAAGCAGGGAAATAGCGCTGTAAGTATTTCCTCTCTCCCATGGAAAACGCCTTTTGGGATCGTTCAAAGCGCTCCCCTTGGGATAAAAGAAGACCCGCTCGCTTTTTCGGGTGAACATTCGGTCGGCGTGATCATCCCCTTTATTAAATATTATTTCCCGGAGAGCAAAATAATTCCGATCCTTATTCGAGGAGATGCAAGCCTGGAAGAAATGCAAAAGCTGAAAAATAAGATCGAAAAAACGATAGACGAAAAGGGTGATGTGTTGATATTGTTAAGCGCTGATTTTTCTCATAACAGTACCGCACAAACAGCAGAAATTAGAGATAAAAAAAGCAAAGCAGTTATTACTGCAATGGATCCGGAGCAGGTATTTTCGGCCGAGATAGATTGTTGGCGAGGATTATGGCTGTTAATTAGCTTAATAAAATATAAAGCGACCCCGCATTTTATCGGGCATTCAAACTCTGAAAGGATCGCAAAACTGCATGGGCAAAAGGATGTAACCAGTTATTTTACAGTTTTGTTTGTGGTAAAATAATTATTATGAAAAAAATTGGAATTATTGGCGGCTCGGGCTTGGACGATCCGGATATCTTAAAAAACCCGGTTGATAAAAAGGTGAAAAATAAATACGGCGACCCGACTTCCCCTCTTAAATGCGGGGAGATAAGCGGGGTAGGGGTTGCGATCTTGGCCCGGCATGGAAGGGACCACACGATCCCGCCGACAAAAGTGAATTTTCTGGCGAATATTCTGGCCTTGAAAGAAGAAGGATGTACCCACATTTTAGCCGCCACGGCGGTTGGGTCTCTTCGCGAAGAGATCAAGCCGGGAAATTTGGTTTTTCCTTCCCAGTTCATTGATTTTACCCGTCACCGCAATTTAACCTATTATCATGAAAAAGTTGTCCATACTCCTATGAGCGATCCGTACGATAAACATATAACGGACGTATTATGCAAAACCTGCGACGAACTAGGGTTTGAATATAATCGTGATGTTACGGTCGTAACGATCGAAGGCCCCCGTTTTTCGACGCGCGCGGAAAGTCATATGTTCCGAAGTTGGGGCGCGGATATTATTAATATGTCGACCTGTCCGGAAGTAATTCTTGCGGGTGAGCTTGGCATTCCGTATCAGACGATCGCGATGTCGACCGATTACGATTGTTGGAAAGAGGGGGAAGAACCGGTTACTTTTGAAATGGTGATGCAGACGATGAAGGAGAATGCCGAAAAAGTTAAGAAATTGCTGATAACAGCTATCGGGAGGATATAAAAATGCCGATCAAATCAAGGATCAGAACCGTTGCTCATTGGCCGAAAGAAGGGATCATGTTCCGCGATATTACTACATTATTAAAAGACCCGGTCGGATTAAAACTATGCATCGATGACTTTATCAAACGCTATAAAGATAAAGAGATCGATGTTGTGGTAGGGATCGACTCGAGGGGATTTATTTTAGGCGGAGCGGTCGCCTATCTGCTGGGTAAAGGTTTTGTTCCGGTGCGAAAAAAAGGAAAACTTCCGGCAGAAACTGAAGCGGAAGAATATGCGCTCGAATACGGGACCGATGTGATCGAGATCCATAAGGATTCGATCGAAAAGGGACAAAAAGTATTAATTATTGACGATCTGATCGCAACCGGCGGGACGGCTATGGCGGCCGGCAACCTGGTGAAAAAATTAGGCGGCAAAGTAGTGGAATTTGCTTTTATAGTTGACCTCCCGGATATCGGCGGACGAAAGAAATTGGAAACTGCCGGCTATTCGGTCTACGCCCAGACGGAGTTTGAAGGGGAATAGAACGGCATTACAATCGTAAACGCGGATCCCTTTCCAAGATCAGAATTTAAGCTGATCTCTCCGCCGAAGGCGGTAACTATCTTTTTTACCAAAGCCAACCCTAATCCTGCCCCGGCTACATTGCCGGTAAAGCATTTTTCGGTCTGATAGAACATTTCAAAGATCTTTTCCTGCTCCTCAACAGCGATCCCCGGGCCATTATCGGTTATAGTCAGATGAAATTTGGAGTTTTCTTTTTTTGCGGAGATCTTTATTTCGATCGTATCTTTGTCATTAAATTTAATGGCATTATCAATAAGGTTTTTGATCACCAGGTCAAAATATGATCGTCCCATTTGTATGGCAAGGCCATTGTCCGGGCAATCAATATTCAGACTGGTTTTTTTACCAATTACCTGAGCCAAAATAGGGTTGATCAATCTCGGAAGATATTCCGCGACCTTGATCTCTTCTTTTTCGGCCGTGATCTTCTGGTCGCCAATAGAAATGAAGTTGATCAAGTTGTTTATCAGCCCGTTAAGTCGGTTGGCTTCATTGGTAACTCCTCGAAACAAAGCTTTTTGATCTTCTTGCAGCGTACCTGTCTTATCTTGTTGGAGCATCAAAGTTCCCTGCAGGATCACGCTGATCGGCGTTCGCAATTTATGGGAAATGAGCCCGAGGAAGTCTTGCTTGAGCAATTCTTCTTTTTTTTGGTCGGTAATATCGTGAACGGAAAGGACAATGCTGGCTACTTCTTGTTGCGGGCTTTTTAGAAATTCCTTATGGATCAATAGATAGAGGGCCTTATTGTTATCTGTTTCTGGCCGCATTAGTTCAAAGGTTGAGTGCGGCGCTGAAAGATCCCTGATCTGGTCCTCGCTAATAGAAGGGGTATAGTTTTTTAAAATTATGGCAAGCATATCAAGACCAGAAGTTTCGGCTGCGTCCAGATGGAAATAGTTTTTAGCCCCAGAATTGATGGCTTTGATCTTCCATTCGGGTGTGCAGACGATGATCCCGACATGGCCGGCCGCTTCCGCCAGCTCTTTGGCTTTTGCAAGCTCCAGTTCGGCTTTTTTTAAACGGGAGATGTCGTTGCCAATGCACATGACTTCCTGCAGTTTTCCATCCGCTCCCAGGATCGGCTTATTGGTCCATGATACCCAGACATGGCGGCCATCCTTGGTGATATTTTCATTCTCGTTATTGATGTATTTTTGCGGGTTGACCATAATATCTTTGATCATGTTGGTCAGGTCAAGTCCGGTAAAATCTGATCTGGGGACGATCGTTCCGATAACGCTTTTGCCTATGATCTCCGGCCCGCTATAGCCGAAAAAACTTTGGGCGAAAGCGTTAAAGAACGTTATCTTGCCGTTTTCGTCCATGCGAAGGATGATGCTGTTGGCGTTCTCGACGAGTTCGCAATATTTTTCATGTAAATCGGATGTAATAATCAATGATTTTCCCACTGTGCCGGAAGCCTGTCAATATCCCTCTTGATTCTTGACGAGAATATTGTAGTATTACCGCCATGAGAGTTAATGACAGAGAACGCAGGGAAAGTCTATGTAAAAAGGTAGCGACCGGAATTGCGTTGCTTTCGATCGCAGCTGGCTTTGTGGTAATTGGCGGCTGGATATTTGATGTTTCTGTTTTTAAAAGCGTTCTTCCCGGTTTGGTTACAATGAAATTTAATTCTGCTTTGGCTTTTGTTTTAACCGGACTTTCCTTTGTCATCTTGCAAACTAAAAGATCCAATCGATCTGTTGTTTGGTTGGGGCGATTCTGTTCGGTCCTGGCATTGCTTATAGGTGTATTAACTTTTTTTGAATATATCTTTGGATTTGATCTGGGAATAGACCAGTTGATCATTGTCGAACCGGCTGGCGCCGTTCTTACTACGCATCTTGGCCGGATGGCGATATTAACGGCCATTAATTTTATCCTGCTTAATCTGGCATTGTTACTTTCAAATAAACGCGTCAAATTTTGGGAACCACTGGCTCTGCTCGTTGGCATGATCTCTTTTGAATCGATCGTCGCCTATCTTTTTGGAGTGAAATTCTTCCTTTTTACCCAAACCGGATTTACAGCTATGGCGGTACATACGGCTGTTCTTTTCTTTGTATTAGCGGTCGGGATTTTTTTAGCTCGGCCCAGGGAAGGGATAATGAGTATTTTTTGCGGTGATTCTCCGGCCGGAGAATTATTAAGATTTGTTTTTCCGCTTGCACTAATCATTCCGGTCGGATTTGGATGGATGAAACTATTCACGGAAAAAAACGGAATATTTTCAAACGAGATCGGGGTATCTCTGGTTGCATTGAGTAATGCGATGGTTTTTGCGGCAATTGTCCTGCTGGTGTCAAAAAAAATAGATCAGCAATATATCGAACGCATGAAAGCTGAAGAGCTGGTCAGACAATCGGCCGAGGAATGGGAGCGGACTTTTGATTCAATAACGGATTATATTTTTATTGTTGATAAGAATTTTACGATCGTGAGGGCGAATGCTGCCTTCGCAAAAGCGGTCAATCTTCCCCTTGACCAAGTGAGCGGGAAAAAATGCTATGAAATATTGCATAAATTAGACAGCCCCTGGCCGAATTGTCCCCATCGCCAGACGATCCAAGATAAGAAAACGCATACGGAAGAAGTAAACGATAAAAGTATTGGTGTGCCGTTGTTAGTTACGACTTCTCCGATATTTGATGAAAAAGGCGAATTATTTGGTTCGGTCCATATTGCCAAAGATATTTCCAAAATAAAGCAAGCCGAGGAAGTGCTGAAAAAAACCAAAAGGCGTTTGGATCTGGCAATCGAGGCAAGCAAACTAGGGATTTGGGAGCTTGATCTGATAAATGATACTTCTGTCAGGAATTTAAGGCATGACCAGATTTTTGGTTATCGGGAAGAGCTGGATGCCTGGGGCGCAAAAATATTTTTTGAGCATATTCTTGCGGAAGATCGGTCTTCTGTCCAGGCAGCATTTGATAGAGCAATGAAATCAGATATATTATTCATTGAATGCAGGATCGTATGGCCGGATGGATCGATCCATTGGATCGCAGAAAACGGGGAAGTTTGCAAGGATAGCGCCGGGAAGCCCAATCAAATGTTTGGAACGGTAATGGACATTACCGAGCGTAAAATTAAGGAACAGGAGATCATAAAAGAGAGTGAATTGAAAAGCGACTTTGTTTCGGTTGTTTCCCATGAACTTCGGACGCCGCTTTCTATTACTAAAGAAGGGATCCAGTTGATCCTTGACGGATTGACGGGGGCAATAAATGAAAAACAGAAAAAGATCCTTGATGTCTCCAGCAGCCAGATCGATCGCCTGACCCGTTTGATCAATGATTTGCTTGATATCTCAAAAATTGAATCGAAAAAATATGTTCAGAAGATGGAGCGCCTTAATTTTATTGAACTCTGCCAGCAGGAATCCGATGCCTTTGCTTTTAAAATAAAAGAGAAAGGGCTGAGCTTTATCCATGCTCTGCCGCAAAAAGAAATGTTTGTGCTGGGAGGCCGCGACCAGCTTATTCAGGTATTATCGAATTTATTGAGCAATGCTATTAAATTCACCGAAAAAGGGGAGATCGAGCTCAAAGTGGAAGAACGGGAAAATGAACTCGTCTGTTCTATTCGCGATACGGGGCGTGGGATCGCTGAAGGCGATCTTCCGAAATTGTTCAATAAATTCGAACAGTTAAATCGGACGGCGGGGCCCGGTGAGAAGGGGACCGGCTTGGGCTTGGTAATCGCAAAGGGGATCGTTGAGAAGCATAGCGGAAAGATATGGGTTGAAAGCTTGCCCGGCGTTGGATCAACTTTCAGCTTTTCTCTCCCATTGAAAAATATAGCTTAATTCGTTATCATTGTCATCAATGTGACCATGAAAATACGATTTAGAAAGGGAAATGATGCAAAATAAAAAAATCCTTCTTGTTGATGATGAACTGGATATGGCGGAGATGGTTAAGCTGCGTTTGGAAGCGAACGGCTATACGGTGGCAATTGCAGTGGACGGGCAGCAGGCCTTTGATATGGCCAGAGAGAGTCTGCCGGATCTGATAGTTCTTGACATAATGCTGCCAAAAATTGACGGTTATCAAGTTTGCCGCATGCTAAAGTCGGATGAAAAGTACAAGAATATCCCAATAATAATTTTTTCCGCGAGGGTGCAGGACCCAAAATTTATCTATGATGAATTGGGCGCAAATGGATATATTCCAAAACCATTTGACCCGAAAAAATTATTGGATATGATCAAAGAATTATTAAAGGAGTGACGGAAAATTAAAATAATATTATTAGTTGACGATGAGAAGGAATTCAGCGAGTTTGTTTCTCAGCGGCTTATCAGCAACGGTTACGAAGTCGAATTTGCCTATGATGGCGAAGAAGCGCTCGAAAAATTCAAAGCGCATCTGCCTGATCTTGTAATTTTAGATCTTAGCCTTCCAAAGTTGGACGGCTATGTTGTTGCGGAAAGGATGAAACGGCATGCGGAAAAAGTTCCGATCATTATCTTGACGGCGCGTGCCGGGGACCTGGAAAAAGAGATCGGCCTGATCGCTGGGGCATCGGCGTATATGTTGAAACCATTTGAGCCGGAAGCATTGCTTTCAAAAATAAAAGAACTTATCGGCCGCTAGTCTATCTGCGGATATTTTGCGCAATCGAGGCAAGTTGCTAAAATCTTCAATCGTTGGTAAAATTAGAAAGTAGTTTGTATTGTGGAGTGAGAATGGAGGGGATAGGGAGGTGAGGGGACAGATGGCAGGGGAAAGGGAGCGTTTTGAAATGCTATTAGAAGAAATTAGGGATAAAGTTCAGTTTATTGCGGAAGGGCATGGAGTGTTGCAATCGCAGATAGCTGGGCTTCAAGAACAGATGGGCGACATGCAAAATCAAATGGGCGGTATGCAGTCGCAGTTGACTGGAATGCAGTCGCAAATCAGAAATTTGGATAATAAGATAGACAAAGTTCATTCAAGCTTAAAAGCAACATTTTATGCTTTGAATGAAAAGATTGATGAGCACATTAAACAGCCAGCGCATGGTTTAATTTAGGTCGTTCCCCGGTAGCGCAGTGGTAGCGCAGTTGACTGTTAATCAATTGGTCGCTGGTTCGAATCCAGCCCGGGGAGCCAAATTTTAAATAATTAAAGGATGAATCTAGTATGAATAGCGATCAGTCTTCATGTTGCGATTCGAGTTCCTGCGATTGCGGATGTGCTGGTGATAGATCCGGTAAAATGTGTATGCTTACCCAGCCCGCTATGAAATTTGACCTAAAAAAGATCAAGCCGCTGGTAAAGGCGGCAAAATATATATGTGCATGCTGCGGAAGGGTTGCAAATAAAAAAGAGCTTCTTTGCAGCCCGAAACCTTTGTAAAAATAACCATTATTTTAGCTTCTTTATCTGCTTTATTGCGGTTTTGACCATTTTTCCGAAGCGCTTATCTTTCCGCCTTTTTTCCAAGCTTGTCATATTATAGAAGTCGGATTCTTTTTTGAGCTTGATATAGCTTTGATACTTTTCAGCACTTAGATCGCCAGATTCAACCGCGGCAAGGACCCTGCATCCCGGTTCGTGTTGGTGGGTACAATCGATAAATCTGCAACCATCGCCCAGTTTTTCTATCTCAACAAATACGTTTCTTACTCCTTCTTTTGCATCGGCCAAACCGATCTCCCTCATGCCAGGATTATCAATGATCATTCCGCCGCCATCGAGAACAAAGAGTTCCCGGTGAGTTGTTGCGTGTTTCCCCTTTTTTGTCTGGGCACTAATTTCTAAAGTCTTTAACAGATCCTTGCCTAATAACTTATTTATGAGAGATGATTTTCCGACTCCCGATGATCCTAGCAAACAGTGGATCTGTTGAGGTGCAATTGCCTTCTTAAGTGTGTCAATGCCATCTTCCCTTAAGGTACTTGTTGTTAATATAGGGATATCTTTAAACCGTTTCTTTAATAAGCTGATCTTTTCATCTAGCTCTTCGGGTTTGATGAGATCGCATTTGTTTAAGACCAGGATCGGTTTTATCTTTGATGCTACAACAATTGAAAGATAGCGTTCAAAACGATTTAAATTAAAGTCATGATCGACTGATTGGACAATAAAGGCGGTATCAATGTTAGCGGCAATTGGCTGACTTTCATTCTTCCCGGCAGATTTCCTCTGCAAAATATTATTTCTGGGGAGAACACCCTCAATTATAGAATTGTTATCTCCCAGCTCGACAATGCTTACCAGATCGCCAACAACAGGGAAATCAAGCTGAGAAGTTGCCTTGTAAATCGTTTTACCGGAGACCTCAGCCCAAAATTCATTGTTTTCGTGTAATACCCTATATTTACCTCGATACTGGGCCACTACTCTTGCTATCGTATGTTTTTTTGATGACTGTTCCATGTTGTTTTGATTATATCAGGGTCTTTTGAAGCCTTAAAGGCTTCTGGAATTGTGATTACCTTTGATAGGTCTTATAACCAGAACTGGGGAAAGACCCGGGGTCAGTAGTTGAAAAATATACTCCCATCTCTGTTGAAGAAAGTAAGCTAAGATACAGATATCCATAAGGACCGCTGTATCCATATTCCATGCCGATCGTTAGTTTTTCTGGATCAAGGGGAGTCCTTGCCAGGGTTTTATACTCATATCCGCCTCCGCCAACACCGCCCCAGTATACGCTTTCGTTAGGTTCCGAGATTATATGCATCTTTTCTTGATAAGTCGCGTCAGTTCCGGATGTGAGGTACCAATACCCGGAGGCGGTTCCCAATACATCCCTGCAAACACCGCGGCATTCCGTGGTTGCAACAACCGTGCCGGCCGGATTAGCAGATAAAACAAGGTAATCCGTTCTCATGCTCTCTGGATAATAAAGATAAGGATTCACCCCGGTAATATAGCGATCATCTGCGCTATAGCGGCTTTCATTCGCTACCGAGTTTTTATGCGACGGATCATAAGCTCCAAAATCATAAGTATGCGCCTGCGGCGTCCCTTCGGTATATCCGATGAGCTCGCCGGCAGAGACGCTTGCTGGTGAAGTAGGGGCTACCCAGGCGGAAGTTGGCTGCGGCACAGAAGGCCCGACAGCTTTCAGTTTTGAGCTGATATCTATCAGATGCGCAAAAAAGTAATAACATGTGCCGCTCACCTTAAAATAAAGCGCATATTCGGGAACATTATCAGCCCTCACTATATAATAAGCGATCCCTAAGACTTCGGCGGTTGCAGGAGCATAAACCTCTATGGTGGTTTCCGTGTTTTTGATCGCAATGTGACACCTGTCTTTTATTGCTATTTGATCTGAATTCCCCGGCTGATTGATGTACTTTATTTTTGAAAGGTCTGCGACATAATGGCTGAATAGAGTTGCGATTGTAGTTGTTGTTGAGCTTGTAGTGGTTGTCGAATTATCTGTTACACTCCCGCAGCCGGAAAATGCAAAACTTCCAACTATTATTAAAATAGGGAGAAAAAAACCAAATCCCAAAACCCCAAAAATCTTTTTTCTTTCCATTTTTTGAATTATATCAATACTTATTGAAGACATAAAGCAGTAAAGATAGGAATTTTGCGAATCATGCCTACCTAAAGATTTACTGCCGAAAGAGAGTGAGAGCCAAACCTAGAAAAACAAAATCGATCGAATTCAGACCAATAAAAAATCCATCACAATTTTCGTAAATAGAGAAGGATCCTCCAAGTGTACATAATGAGCGGCGTTTTTTATTAGTCTAATCTTACTTTTTGGTATCATTTTTACCAGCACCTGTGCTTCTTCCGGCCGAATAAGAATATCATCTTCTCCTTCAATTATTAAAGTCTTGGCTTTTATGGCAGATAAACGGCTGCTGGAATCAAATTTGGCCATCGCCTCTGTTTGGGCTTTAAACCCAGCTGCGCTTGCGGGGTAGGGGTACTTTGCCCCCTGTTTGATAAAGTTTTCTACAAATTTACCGGAGGCAAAAGTTTTGGGAGAAAACAACCAGGTCGACCAAGACTTTATCCACTTCTCCATAGATTCTTTCTTACGGAGATTTTTGGAAAACTCAGAGAATAGGGCATTGTTCCGGCTGGAGGATGCCGGGGCCGTTCCCTCTAAAATGAGTTTATTAACCCGTTCCGGATGATTGATCGCGATCTCCTGGGCAATATATCCACCCATTGAATGGCCGATCAGATGTGTCTTTTCTATGCCTAATTTGTCGAGCAGCCCCAATGCCTCATCGGCCAAATGACGGATAGTGTGCGGTTTTCTAAAAGAATGGCTGCGGCCAGAACCGGGATTGTCAAAAACAATCGTCTTAAAACTTCGAGAAAACTTATTTATAACCCCGGACCAGCAGGAATTATCTGCTCCCAGCCCAGCGATCAAGAAAAGCGACTCTCCGCGGCCGCGAACCTTGGAGTAAAGCGATCCGGTATCTATTTTTTGTTTTGGCATAAAGGAAATTTTCCTTGCCTGAATTGTATCAAAACCTCTTGAGGCATTAAAGGATTAAGGGGAAGATTAAGCTTCAGCGTCCAATACTTTTATCAATTCGGCCGTTAAGTGCTGGAGGGTCATTTTATGAGATGTTTCCATGACAAGAGGCATATTTTTTATTTTTCCTGAAAGGATAGCGACCCCGCCATTTTTTCTAAGAATGCTATCGCTTATGCCCGCAACTTCAGTATATTGAGCTGGTCTTCCGGTTAACTGCCACCTAATAATTAGTCTATCAGTGTCGATAAAAGGAGATTCCTTCTCTGCCTGTCCCAGCGCGGTCAAGACGTTTTTTTCGATCTTGTCGGCTCTTAAAACTAGAGGATCCGGAACATCAAGCCATATTCGATTGCCGACCATTAGGCTTATTTTTCCATCCATTACCTGAGATCTTATAACTCCACCGGGATTACGTACTTTCCATAGATTTTCGTCTGCATTGCATTGAACGGTTTGAGGGCGCAATCCCCGCCGGAGGAGCTCCGAAGAGTAGGTTGAGGCTTGTTGCGGGTGAATTCTTATTGAATAAATAGTACTCATTTTATATCAACAGTATATCGAAAGAATAAATGAGGAATTTCACTTTTTGCGTAATTAGCTGCGAAGAGTTGCCAAACTAAAATGCTTGATATATCCTTGAATAATATGGATAAATTCGATGTAATTGTGATCGGCGGCGGACCTGCGGGGATGATGGCGGCTGGGAGAGCTGCGGAGCGGGGAGCAAAAGTTCTTCTTCTTGAAAAGACCTATCGGCTGGGTAGTAAATTATTGCTGACCGGCGGAGGCAAATGCAACATAACCAACAATGCCGAAATGAAGGACATTATCGCCGCCTTCGGTAAAAATGGTAAATTTCTATTTAGAGCTTTAACCGTTTTTTCGAGCAATGATCTGATCAATTTTTTTAGTTCGCGTGGACTCCCGATGCGGATCGAACCGGACGGTAGAGTTCTTCCATTGAACAACAGCGCTGAAGGCGTTCTGGCAGTTTTACGAAAATATCTCAAGGAGAACAATGTTCATATACTACATAACACCACAGTCAAAACTATTCGATTCGGAGCTGAAAATAAAGAAAGTATAGAAGGGGCTGCGCTTTCAGATGGCAGGGAGGTCAACGCAAAAAAAATAATTGTCTCTACCGGTGGAAAATCTTATCCGGCGACCGGCTCGACCGGTGATGGGTATGAAATTGCCAAAAAAAGCGGACATGCGATCACTCCGCTTAGTCCGGGACTTTCCGGGCTGGTTTCTAATGCGGCCTTTATTAAGGATCTCCAGGGGCTAACGCTTAAAGATATTATTATTTCGGTGATCATTGACGGCAGGAAAAAGAGTGATGAAAAAGGCGACATTCTGTTCACGCACTTTGGAGTATCGGGCCCGAACATTCTTAACCTTAGCGGAGGGATCTTTGATGCGCTTTCAAGTAAAAGCAAAGTTGAATTATCTCTGAACCTGCGGCCAGGTTTTGACACTCAAGAATTTGATAAAATTTTACAGAAAGAGTTTGCTTCTTTGGGCGGAAGAATTCTCTCTCAATATTTTGACAAGACTTTGCCCGCTTCACTTTCTTCCGTTTTTGAAAAGATTTTCCATCTAATGGCAAACAAAAAATGCAGCATGGTCAACCGCATTGATCGCAAAAAGATCGCTCTCTGCTTAACTGATCTTAGAATTCCTATTATTGGATCCAGGCCGATCGAGGAGGCGATTATCACGCGGGGAGGGATATCTCTAAAAGAGATCGATCCGCGAACAATGGAGTCCAAAAAGGTCAAGGGGCTCTATTTTTGCGGAGAGCTGCTCGATCTTGCCGGTAAGACCGGGGGTTATAACCTGCAGGAAGCATTTTCTACCGGGTTTCTGGCGGGTGAATCGGCGGCTTTAGCGGGTGGTTAATGCGTGTTTGACTATTAAATTTGCACTGTTATAATTACCGCATAGAATAAACTTAGGGAGGAAAAGTGATGAAAAAATTGTTATTGTCTTTGGTCTTGGTTTCGCTGGTAGCGGGGATGTCTCTTTCCTTGGAACTGACAGGAAAAACTGGGTTCGGATTGCGGGCGGACACTTTTTCGATCCGACGGTTCGTTAATAATAATTTTGGCGTTGATCTAAACGCATTTTATAACGGCAGCACACAGAGCGGGCAAGCCGACAGCAATCTATACAGCTACGCACTAGGCGGCTTCTACGCAAGGGAAATTTATTCCAACACTTTATTAGAGATCGGTGCGACGCTGCAAGGCTGGCAGGGGAGCGATGCCGGCGCAAATTTCAACGGATTAATGCTCAATCCATTTGTGGGGGCCGAATGTTTTATCAATGACCATTTTGCAATAGATGGAAAAATATTTTTAGGCGCATATGGCTCAGCAATGCAAGGAGCAATTAGGTCGACCAGCATTTCCTTATTAGATGGTAACCTGGGCGCTCATATTTATTTCTAAATGAAATGAGTCGAAAACAAATTATTAAGGTTTCTGCCTTTGTATTTTTTATAGTTGCGATCTACCTAATTAGGGGCGCGCTTTTACCAATTGTTCTCTCTATCGCACTATTTTATATTTTAAATCCCATAACCGATCTTATTGAAAAAATATTTCCTTCGAAAATGCCGGGTCGGCGGGATATCTCGATCTGCGGATCTTTTGCAATCTTTATTTTCGTTATTTTGCTGGCAGTTGAGTTTGTCTTTCCCCAGCTGTTCGTCCAGACATCGAATTTTATATCGAATTTCCCGAACTATTTAAAATATGTCGCCGACTCAATGATTTCCGGGCGGCAATGGTACGTCGGGAGCAACTTGCCCCATCAGTTCGATGTGGCAATTTTTGACGCAATAAAACAAACGCTAGGTTCCTTTGTCGCCTTTTCCCAAAATATTGTTACGAATCTTCTCGGATTGCTGGGTCAGTTTGTCGGCCTTTTAATTACTCCGATCATTGTATATTTTATGCTGCGTGAGCGGGCTCACCTTTTTGAAGGGGTGAATAAATTGCTTCCACTGGCATTGAAAGAACCGGTCAGGGGAGTTTTTGAAAAGACCGATATTGTGCTAAAAACTTACGTTCAAAACCAGCTGCTCATTTGTTCAATGGTGGGCCTTGTGACCTGGATAATCTTGTATTTATTCGGGGTCCCTTTTTCACTGATCCTTGGCATTATCGTCGCGGTAACTGAACTGATCCCGGTGATCGGCCCGATCATCGGCGGAATTCCGATCGCTGTGATCGTGCTGGCCGTCTCGCCGGCGAATGCTTTAACTATAATCGCGTTGTATGCGGCCCTGCAGTTCATTGCCGGAAATATTATTGCGCCAAAGATAATGGGGGACAAACTTGGTATCCATCCGTTGACGGTCATCCTGGGGGTATTGATCCTTGGGAATATTATTGGGGTTTGGGGTGTATTTTTTGCTGCCCCGATCATTGCGATCTTGAAAATTATTTATTTGGAAATTTCAAAGAGCTGATCTACTGCGAGAAGGCTTTGCGAAAGCGCCATAAGCCGATAGCAAAAGAAACCACTCCCAGCGCCAATAAAGCACAAAGATCTTTCCACATGAATAAAATAGGATTTCCTTTTAAAAATACGCCGTAAGCTAAATTCAGGTAGTATTTTAAGGGGAAAAATCCAACGATAAATTGGATCGACCCGGGCAAAGATTCAACCGGCGCAAACATGCCGGATAGTAACTGGATCGGCAGGATCAGCAAAAAAGAGATCAGGATCGTTTCTGCCATGTTATTAGAGACCGTGGCGATCACAAGCCCGTAGCCGGTCAGAGTGAAAATAAAAAGAAGGGTTACAAAAAAAAGTTCCCAAATTGACCCGACCAGCGGAACGCCCAGGGGTATCAAGACCACGAATAGAGCGATGAAGACTACCAGAAAAATAACTCCCATCATTGTGATAATTTTGGGCAGGATAATTTCAGCCGTCCTTAGAGGTGAGACCATCAACTGCTCGATCGTACCGAATTGTTTTTCGTTCACAATTGCGGTCGTTACGAGGACCAGGCCCAGCAGCAAAATAACTGTAAACAGTTCCTGCAGAGCGAGGATCCAGCCTTCGTTGAGCGCTGTATTCGCGTAGTAAAAAGGGCGCACTTCGACCGCCGGGATCTCGCTTCCACCTCCATAAGCTCTTAGTCTGGCGGACCATAACCCGATATTGTATTCCGAAATAATATTGTAGATATAATTTAGGGCGATCTCAGAAGCGTTGCTGTTCGTCCCATCTAAAATAACCTGTAAATTGGCCGTTTTATTAGAAGCAATATCTTTGGCAAAACCCTTTGGGAAGGAGATAACCGCAGAGACTGATCCGTCTTCTATTAGTTCCTTTATTTCTTTTTCACCGTTAATATGTGTTTTGATATAAAAATAGGGCGGGCGGAACCGGCGCACGATCTCCTGGCTTTTGGCGGTCTGGTCCATATCATAGATTGCCAGGGGATAATAATTTGGGTCGGTCGTTGTTGTGCTTACCTGGTAAATATCATAGCTTGAAAAATATAGGACGATCAGTATTAATACCGAATTCCTTAAAAAGAGGAGATATTCTTTTTTCATTAAATTAAACCATTTATAAAACATAGTTAGCTAAGCCTCTTTTTGAAAATTAAGATCGATGAGCCAAAAAATACGACACAAGAGAGAAAGAGCGCTAGTAGGTTGTTTGACATATCCGCAAAGCTCGAGCCCCGGATCATGACATGCCTGGTTACATCAATGTAATGGGTTATCGGCAGTAAATAAGCGATCAATCGATTGTCCTCGCTCAGGCAGATCACCGGGGTGATAATTCCGCTGTACGTAAAAGTAAGGGTCAATGTTAGGACGGTCGTTACTAATATTGCCGGGGCCTGGGAATTAATAAAGATCGCAATAAATAATCCCATTCCGACCGCAGAAATCGAAAAAAGAAAAGAGGCGGCCAAAAAGGCGAGGAGCGAGCCCCGCATCGGTACTCCGGCGATGAGCACCGCGTGGGAAAAAACAAGCATGACCTGGAAAAAAGCGATCATTATGTAAGGAAGCATTTTGCCTATCAGGTATTCGGTTTTAGTTATGCTGGAACAATAAAAATTCAATATTGAGCGGGTCTCTTTCTCTTTAGTTAAGGAGAGGGTCGCCATTATTGCCGGGAAAAATAAGATGGTAAGGCCAAACAGTCCGGGAAGCATAAAATAATTCCCATTGAAAGTCGGGTTGTACCAAACGGTCGCCTTAATATCTATCGGAATGGGGATCTTTGCCAAGCCGCCCAGGTAGCGGTCAGAATATTGTTCTAAAAGATTATAGTTGAAATGATTGACCGCTCCGCGAATATACCCTTCGCTGACCAGCGCGTAGTTTGGGTAGGCGCCGTCGATCAGCGCCTGGATCGCAACTGTGGAATTTCTTTTAAGCTGGGCGGAAAAATCGTGCGGAATAATTAAGCCGGCCCGGAGCTCGGAGAGGTCGATCCCTTTTTTTAATTCGTTTTTGTCAGAGGCTATAAGTTTGATCTGGAAAATATTGCTGTTTTGAAAAGTGTCCTGAAGGCTGCGGCTATAAGCCGATTTATCCATATCAAGGACCCCTAAATTAAGGTTTTTTACATCTACCGGCAAACCATATGCTTCGAGCAAATAAAGCATGATCGGGCCGAGAACAAGGACAAGAAAAAGGAGTAAATTTCTTTTAAGCTCCAAATATTCCTTATTGGCAACTGCGAAAAGGCGTATCCAGGAAAACATTAGCTGGTCTCCTTTTGGTTTTCACAGAAAAAAGTAAAAACATTGTCGAAGGGCATTGCCTGTTCGTGAATGTCTGATAAACCAATAGACTTTTCTGAAAGAAGACCCTTGATCTTATTTAGGTCATTCACTTTGTTTTTTGAATATATATGGATGTGCGATCCGTATTCGAAGCAGTAGGGGAAGGCCCCCTTTAGGGCATTGAAGGCGTTTTGCCGGTTTTCAATAGAGAGTTCCAATAAGGTCCCCATTTCTGCCTGGGCATTTCCCGTTAATTCTTTAGCGCTGCCTGCAGCTACGATATTTCCCTGGTTGATCAAAAGGATCTTATCGCAATATTCGGCCTCATCCAGATGATGGGTAGAAACAAGGACCGTTACGCCCATTTGCCGCGATAAAAAAATGATCATTTCCCAAAACATTTTTCTGGCCAGCGGATCGACGCCGGAAGTTGGCTCGTCCAAAAATACGCAAGTCGGTTTGTGGATTATGGCACAACCCAGGGCCAAACGTTGTTTAATGCCCAATGGCAGGTCGCTAGTTATCGTATTTTCTCTACCTATGAGATCTGCGATCTGGATGATCAGCTTTCTGCGGCGCAGCACCTCTTTTCTTCCTACTTCGTATATGCTCCCGTAAAGTTCGATGTTCTCTGATACGGTGAGATTTCCATAGAGCGAAAATCTCTGGGACATGTAGCCAATGCTCTTTTTTATTTTTGAAACTTCCCGGCTTAAATTAAGGCCATCGATAGTTCCGCTGCCTGAAGTTGGGGGGACAAGGCCGCAGAGCATTTTTATTGTTGTTGTTTTACCGGCGCCATTCGGCCCCAAAAATCCAAATATTTCGCCCTGTTTAACTTCGAAGCTGATCTTATTCACTGCGGTAAAATCCTTGAATTTTTTTTCGAGATCCTCTGCTTTGATCACTATATTACCCGTTGGCCGGGAAGAACTTTCGCTTTTTTGGAAGAATTCCTCCAAAGCTTTTTTATTGACCCCCTTATCTTTTGCGCCGGGGATATGCGAAAGGAAGAGGTCGTAAATACCGGCGCCATCGCGAGGTTCGCCCATTTCAAGGATCTCCCCATTATGCATTAAAGCAACCCGATGGCAGCGCGCGGCTTCGTCCATATAGGAAGTGGTTAGAAAGACTGTAACTCCGCTGGTCTCCACCATGTCGTTAAGCAGAAGCCAGAGGTCGCGTCTTGAAATAGGATCGACGCCGGTTGTCGGCTCGTCGAGCAGAATTAACTTGGGCTCATGGATAAGCGTACAGCAAAGCGCTAATTTTTGCTGCATGCCGCCCGAAAGATGCTTTGCGGGGCGATCCCTGAAGGCCTCAAGCTGGGTTTTTTTTAACAGAACAGCTTTTCTTTCTTCCCTTTTTTTTGGATCCACCAGGTTGATCTGCGCAAAATAATTAATATTTTCTTCTACGCTTAATTCTTGAGCTAAGGCCAGCCCCAAGCCTTGAGGCAAAAATCCGAGAGAGCATTTTACTCTCTCGGGATCTTTCAATACATTTTTCCCAAGGACGGATACAGTGCCTTTGTCCGGTTTTAAAATGCCGGAGATGATGTGAATAAGAGTGCTTTTGCCTGCTCCGTCAGGCCCGATCAGCCCGAATATCTCTCCTCTTTTTATTTGAAGAGACAGGTTGGATACGGCTGGGATCTTTTTGAATTTTTTTGAAACCTGGCTAATTTCTATTATATTGTTAGAGTTTTCGGGCGCGCTGTTTTCAGATATCAATTATTGACCTTCCAGTCAACAGTGGGGTCGGTGCGTATTATGGCTTCTGCCGGCATCCCCGGTTTAAG
>JBAYJF010000018.1:0-19489 GCA_041665245.1 Candidatus Margulisiibacteriota bacterium
CAGAATAGAAGCAAAAACTCCAACGGCTCTCACAAGCAGCGGATACATTACCAATTTCAGCGCCATAAGTGAAGCGCCTGCTCCATAAATGTTCCGGAATCCGCTATCGAGTAAAGTTGCCGCACCGAGAATGATCGCTGCAACCAATGTAACTTCGTAACTTTCGAAAACGTCGGCTGCCATTCCGGCGCAGTCGCCGACATTATCTCCGACGTTATCGGCTATAACAGCGGCATTTCGCGGATCATCTTCTGGGATATTCTGTTCAATTTTACCGACAAGATCAGCACCAACGTCGGCGGCTTTGGTATAAATACCGCCGCCAATACGCATAAAAAGAGCGACCAAACATCCGCCAAAACCAAATCCGACCAGGACCTTCATAGCGTCCTGTTTAAAGACAAGGAAGATAAGGGTTGCGCCGAGGAGTCCGAGTCCAACGGTGAACATACCCGAAACAGTTCCAGCCTGGAAAGCGAGTTCAAGTGCTTTTTTGTAGCTGGTCAAGGCCGCATGTGCAACTCTGACGTTGGCTCTGACGGCTAAACTCATGCCAACATAACCGGCTCCGGCCGAAGCACAAGAGCCGAGGAGGAAAGCGATCGCAATGCCCAACGGAAGGGTGGTGTTACCCGGAAAAAGCGGCAAGTACATGAAATACAAGCCGATTGAAATTCCAATGATGAAAACCGCCATTACTTTGAATTGGCGGGAGAGGTATGCGGCTGCGCCTACCCGGATGGCTACGGAAACCTCTATCATCTCTTTTGATCCTTCAGGGGCAGATAACACCTTCCAGGCCATATAGGCCCCATAAAGTAAGGCAACGATCGCAGACGCCAGAACGAACCAGAGTAAATTCGACTCAATCGAGCGGAGCGCGGGCAGAACTATCGTAGATTCAGACATTGTTTTCTCCTTCCTTTCACCTTTGAATATTTTGTTTTCACATTATAACAAAAATATGCGGCGATTGAAAGTGTTTTAAAATAATGATATAATATTATTCCGTAATGCTCTTATTTTCCCTTACTTTTTTGGTTGCCCTGTTTGTAACCATTTTGCTTACCCCGATGGTTCGAAGTTTTGCCCTCAAACACAATATTGTCGATATCCCGGATAAAAGAAAGATCCACCATGGCGTTGTTGCGCGTGGAGGCGGGGTTGCGATTTTTATTGGTTTCATGCTTGCGATCCTGGTCGGAATATTACTGATCGGCCCATCCTCTAAAGAATTAAATATTAGGGCGATCTTCGGGATCTTGCTTGGCGGAACAATTGTCCACATTGTTGGATTAATAGATGATATGCACAGCCTCCGTTCGGGAATTAAATTGATCTGGCAAATAATTGCAGCCCTGGTCGTGATCTATTTTGGCGTAGAAATAAATTTTATTTCGAATCCTTTAAATGGTTTATATATGCTGGGTTTTATTGGCGTCCCTTTAACGCTTCTTTGGATCGTCGGAATGACAAACGCGATCAATTTGATCGATGGATTGGATGGATTGGCCGCAGGTGTTACCGCAATTGCGGCCGGAACGCTTTTTTTCGTTGCGCTGCGCACGCATCAATATGGGGGAGCGCTTTTAATGCTTGCGTTATCCGGCTCGGCCCTGGGTTTTTTGCGTTATAATTTCTTTCCTGCATCGGTCTTTTTGGGAGATTCAGGGAGTTATTTCCTAGGATTTATTTTGGCGGCCGCCTCAATTGTCGGGGTATTTAAAACAACCTTAGTGGTTGCCTTAATTATTCCGATATTGATCCTCGGTGTCCCGATCTTTGATACGCTCTTTGCGATCTTGAGGCGCTTAAAAGATAAGAAAAACCCATTTTTGCCGGATAATAAGCATATTCATCATCTCCTTCTTCGCGCCGGACTTAACCAAAGGGAAGCGGTTATGTCGATCTATATCGCCTGTTTTCTGCTTAGTATGATCGCGATCGTCATGGCGCTGCAAAAATAAAGATATGAAGAGCAAAAAGAAAATCTTATTTGTATTTGGGACCAGGCCGGAGGGGATAAAAATGGCGCCGGTCGTAAGCGAGATCGATAAATATCCTGATCTATTCGAAAAGAGCATAGTGGTTACCGGCCAACATCGGCAGATGCTGGATCAAGTCATGGAGATCTTTAAGATCAAGGCAGATCATGATTTAAATATAATGGAAAAGAACCAAACATTGACCGGCATTGTCGTGAAATCTCTGCAGGGCCTTGAAAAAATAATCCTGTCTGAAAAACCGGACATTATATTAGTGCAGGGGGATACATCTACGGCGTTTGCAGCCGGCCTGATCGCTTATTATCATAAGATCCCTGTTGGACACGTTGAGGCGGGGCTTCGGACCTTCGATAAATTCAACCCGTTCCCGGAAGAGATCAATCGAAAACTGCTAACATCGATCGCTGAACTTCATTTCGCACCAACATTGTCCTCATTTGAAAATCTGATCGAGGAAAAAGTTCCTCGGGAAAATATATATCTTACCGGTAATACCGTTATCGATGCCTTGCTGGAAGTTGTAAATAAACCGTATGATCTAAAGAAAGCGGGGATCGATCTTCCAGCCGGAAAGAAGCTAATTCTGGTAACAACGCATAGAAGAGAAAATTTCGGTCCTCCGCTTGAAAACATCTGCCGGGCGATCAAACGTCTTGCGGAAAAATATGCAAATGAAGTCCATTTTATTCTGCCGGTGCATAAGAACCCGATCGTTAGCAAGATCGTAAATGAAGTTTTAAGCGATATAAAAAATATAACTTTGCTTGAACCGCTGGACTACGAGACTTTTATTCATATTATGGATGTGTCATATTTGATATTAACGGATTCCGGCGGAGTTCAAGAAGAAGCTCCTTCGCTTGGCAAGCCGGTCTTGGTGATGCGTGAAAAAACGGAGCGGCCGGATGCGGTCGCCGCCGGTACGGTAAAATTAGTAGGGATGGATGAAGAGAAAATATTTAATGAAGCGAGCAAGTTAATTTCCGATCAAAATGAATATAATAAAATGTCCCGGGCCGTAAATCCTTATGGGGACGGCAAAGCCGCAAAAAGAATATTCGGCGGGATAATGCATTATTTTAAACTGCAGTCTATGCGCCCAGAGGAGTTCAATGTTAAAGCTGGCAATTAGAGGTAAAAAGAAGCTGGAAGGGGAGATCTTCGTCTCCGGAGCAAAGAATTCGGCATTGCCGATCCTTGCCGCATCGATCATGGTCCCTGGAAGATCCGTTATTCGCAATATTCCTAACTTGCTGGATGTTACTACAATGATCCGCGTTTTGATCGCCTTGGGGATCCGAGCGGAATATTCCCTATCAAGTCCAAATACGGTTAATATCTGGAATTATCAGGTGCGGCATGTCGCCCCATATGAACTTGTTACAAAAATGCGGGCTTCATTTTTTGTTATCGGACCAATTTTGGCGGTGAATGGTTTGGCTAAAATTCCCCTTCCGGGAGGGTGCGCGATCGGTTCTCGTCCTGTGGATATCCATATCAAAGGGCTGGAGGCGCTGGGCGCAAAAGTTGAATTGGAACATGGTTTTGTGATCGCTAAAGCCCAAAAACTTAAAGGCGCAAAAGTATATTTTAATTTTCCTTCCGTTGGAGCGACTGAAACGGTAATGATGGCGGCTGCCCTCGCTGAAGGCGATTCGATCATTGAAAATTGCGCAAAAGAGCCGGAGATCATTGATCTGGCTAATTTTTTAAATAAAGCGGGTGCGAAAATTGAAGGGGCAGGGACGGATATTATAACGGTACAAGGGGTGAACAGTTTGAAAGCGGTCGATTATTCGGTGATACCGGATCGGATCGAAGCGGGAACCTTGATGGCCGCGGCCGCAATAACGAATGGAAAATTAAAGATAAATGGAATTGTTTTAGATCATGTTGAATCCGCGGTAAGAAAATTGGAAGAGATCGGGGTTAAAATTGAAAACAACGGAAAAAGCATGCTGGTTTCCAGAGAAGGGAAATTGAAGGCGGCGGATATAAAAACGCTTCCTTACCCGGCTTTCCCTACCGATATGCAGCCGCAGTTTTCCGCGCTTCTTTGTCTAGCGGAGGGGACTTCTGTTATAACCGAGACTATTTTTGAAAATCGTTTTATGCATTTAACCGAATTAAAACGAATGGGGGCCGATATTCGGCTGGAGGGCCAAAGCGTCATTATTAATGGAGTAGAGAAGTTGTCCGGTGCTCCGGTAAGGGTTACCGATCTGCGTGCCGGCGCTGCTTTGCTTTTGGCTGGGCTTGCGGCAGAAGGGGAGACCGTCCTTGAAGATCGGGACCATCATATCTATCGCGGGTACGAAAACATTTTGGATAAATTGTCCGCGGTGGGGGCAGATATTAGGCGTGTATAAGAAATTGATCGGATCAATTTTAAAAGGCGAAAAAGTGAAAGGGAAGATCGATCTGAATTTTGTGGATGATGCGCATATCCACAGGCTGAACCTGAAATTCAGAAAAAAAGACAAACCGACCGATGTTCTTTCCTTTTCATATGGCGAAGACGGGGTGATCGGGGATGTAATTATTTCAAAAGAGACGACCTTGAAAAATGCGAAGAAATATGGAGTGACTTACAATCAAGAAGTGAAACGCCTGGTTATCCACGGTGTTTTGCATGTATTAGGATACGATCATGGGAGGAAAATGAGAGATGCCGAAAAAGCTTATTCGAAGCTTTAAACATGCCGGGCTCGGCGCCAGCCATACTTTGCGGACGCAAAGAAACATTTGGATCCATTTCTTTGTTGCGGCGGTGGTCTTCTTTTTTGGTATTGGAATGAAGCTTTCAACGGTTGAAATTTCCATTTTGACTTTAACGGCAGCCTTTGTTATTGTAACCGAAGTAATTAATACGGCGATCGAAGAGATCGTTAATCTGGTAAAACCGGAAGAGCATCCGGCGGCGGCGCTGATAAAAAATGTTGCGGCGGGGGCTGTTCTTGTTTCCGCCATAGGTTCCATAGTAATTGGTTTATTAATATTCATTCCGAGGTTAATATAAGATGCTGGGAATAGTTGCTTTATTTATTTTATTTGGGCTATCGGCTTTCTTTTCGGCGGTAGAAACGGCGATGACTTCTATCAGCAATATCCGCATTGTCCATTTAGTTGAAACCCAAAAACCGGGCGCAAAAACCCTTCGCCGCTTAAGAGAAAATCCGGCAAAACTCCTTTCCAGCATATTGATCGGAAATAATATTGTGAATATCAGCGCCTCGGTATTGGCGACAACGATCGCTACGGATTATTTTACCAAAATAGGCCTTGGTGAAGGTGCGATCATCGGTGTTGTAATCGGGATTATAACTTTATTTACATTGGTTTTTGGTGAGATCACTCCGAAAACTATCGCTTTTCGCAATGCGGAAACTATCTCTCTTTTGTTTGCCCCGCCCATGGTCGTTTTTGAATGGATCATTGGTCCGATCGAGTGGCTGCTTACGATGATCAGCCGGCCTTTTGTTTTTCTTTTTGGCGGAAGAATTCCCGAGCAGGGCCCCTTTATTACGGAAGATGCAATAAAGGCGCTCCTTTACGCCGGAGAAAAAGAAGGGGTCATTGAAAAAGAAGAACGGGAGATGATCAGTTCGGTCTTTAAGTTTGGCGATTTGAAAGCAAATGATGTAATGACCCCTAAGGAAAAAATCAAGAGCATCGATCAAAATGAGACGGTCGCTCAAGCGATAGCAAAGATCAAAGAACACGGAAATTCCCGTATCCCTGTCTATGACAATAATATTAATAATATTGTTGGGATAGTGTATGCGAAAGATCTATTAACAGTGGATCTTAGCCAGCCTGTTTCGGAGTATATGCGGCCGGGATTGTTCATTCCGGGTGATAAGAAAATTGACGATCTGCTGGATCTTATGCGTGCTGAATATAAGCATCTTGCAATTGTTGTGGATGAATTGGGGCAAACAGCGGGATTGGTAACGCTTGAAGATCTGATCGAAGAATTAGTGGGGGAAATTCACGATGAACATGAGAGGCAAAAATGACTAAATATATATTTGTAACCGGTGGGGTGGTAAGTTCTTTAGGAAAGGGGATCGTTGCGGCATCGCTTGGCAGGCTCTTAAAATCCAGGGGGATAACTGTTTCGATCCAGAAGCTGGACCCGTATATCAATGTTGATCCCGGAACGATGAACCCATATCAGCACGGAGAAGTCTTTGTGACGGAAGACGGGGCGGAAACCGACCTTGATCTTGGACACTACGAGCGTTTTATCGATGTAAATCTGGGAAAAGCGAACAATGTTACTACCGGAATGGTTTACTGGAATGTTATTACGCGGGAGAGAAGAGGAGATTATCTTGGGGGGACGGTTCAAGTTGTTCCGCATATAACGAATGAAATAAAAGACCGGATCCGCCAAGTAACCAAAGATGAGAAATTTGATATTGTCATTTGTGAAATTGGGGGAACAGTGGGCGATATTGAAGGGCTCCCGTTCCTTGAAGCGATCCGCCAATTCAGGAATGAAGTCGGGCGCGATAATTGCATAAATATTCATGCAACCTTAATTCCCCACCTGGGAACTACCGGCGAGTTTAAAACAAAACCGACCCAGCATAGCGTTATGAAAATGCGCGAGATCGGGATCCAGCCGGATGTGATCGTCTGCAGATCAGAGAGGCCGGTCTCCAGCGAATTAAAGGAGAAAATTTCTCTTTTTTGCGATGTTGCCAAGGATGCTGTCATTGGTCTGGCAGACCTTGCCTCGATCTATGAAGTTCCGCTGGCGCTGGAAAAAGAAGGATTAGCCGATATTGTAATGCGTTACCTGAATATTCCTCTCCGAAAGATCGATCTTTCAGAATGGGCGCAAATGGTTGATGTATTAAAAGAGCCGGAGAAGAGGGTCAAGATCGCGATCGTTGGTAAATATACCGAGCTTGAAGATTCATATATTAGTATCGTCGAATCATTAAAACACGGTGGAATTGCAAGCAAAGTCGGAATTGACTTTAAATGGGTAAATGCGGAGCGGCTTGAAGAAGAAGAAAATGTTGAGCCGATCTTTCGGGATATTCAGGGGGTCATTATTCCTGGCGGATTTGGCAGCCGCGGGATCGAAGGGAAGATCCGCGCGATCCGTTTTGCCAGGGAAAACAATATACCATTCCTGGGATTATGCCTTGGAATGCAGTGCGCGGTGATCGAATTTGCGCGCAATGTCTGCAAGATGAAAGGTGCAAATTCTTCCGAATTTGATCCGGAATCAAAATTCCCGGTCATCGACCTGATGCTTTCGCAAAAAGATGTGACGGACAAAGGCGGAACCATGCGGCTGGGCGCGTATCCCTGCAAGATCAAGAAAGGGACCCTGCTTAGCAAATGCTATGACAAAGAGGAGATCAAGGAGCGCCATCGCCACCGCTACGAATTTAATAACAATTTTAGGAAAGAGATACAAGAGTGCGGGCTCGTCCTTTCGGGAATATATACAAAAGCCGACCTGGTTGAAGTAATTGAGCTTCCCGAACACCCATGGTTTTTAGGGGTCCAATATCATCCGGAATTTAAATCCCGGCCGAATAGGCCGCATCCGTTATTCAAAGGATTTGTAAAAGCGGCCTCTGATCGCTTGGAAGAACAGATCGCCCTTTTCAAAGAAAAAAAGGGATAATGAAAGAAGCTCTCTTTTACGAGAAGCTTGCCGGCAGCCGTGTTAAGTGCGATCTCTGTCCCCACTACTGCATAATATCCGAAGGGAAAAGAGGGCTCTGTGGCGTAAGAGAGAACCAAAAAGGGATCCTTTATTCGCTGGTTTATGGCAAACTGGCTGCGGCCAATATTGATCCGATCGAGAAAAAACCTCTCTTTCATTTCCTCCACGGGACTCTTTCGTATTCTATTTCTACCGTCGGCTGTAATTTTCACTGCGATTTCTGCCAGAATTATTATATTTCGCAGGCGGCAAGGATGAAAGAGATCTTAGGCGATGAAGTACCGCCCGAAAAGATAGTGGAGGCGGCAATCGATAATAAATGTCCAAGCATTTCATATACATACACCGAGCCGACGGTCTATTTTGAATATGCTTTCGAAACCGCAAAAATAGCCAAGGAAAAAGGGCTAAAGAATATATTTGTGACCAACGGCTATATTAACCGCGAACCGCTCGAGAGGATCGCGCCATTTTTGGATGCGGCCAATGTTGATTTGAAATCATTTTCGGATGAATTTTATCGAAAGATCTGTGGCGGTAAATTAGCGCCCGTACTCGAGACGTTAAAATTGATGAAAACAAAGGGGATATGGATAGAAATAGCAACGCTGATAATCCCCGGACTAAATGATAGTGACGAAGAGCTAAATAAGATCGCGAATTTTATTAAAAATGAGCTGGGGAGTGAAACTCCCTGGCACGTTACCGGTTTTTATCCGACCTATAAGATGCTGGATAGACCGCGGACTTCTGTAGAAACTCTTATTAAAGCCAGGGGGATAGGAATCAAAGCCGGCTTAAAGAATGTTTATATAGGGAATGTAGCGATTTAACGGTTGTTGGCGGGGATAATTATGGCGTCCCCAGTGAAAACTTATAGCCTTGAAGCTTATAAAATCGATAATTGTTCTGAATATAATCCTCGATCAAATATAATTTGGCATTTGTGACCTCGGAGACGTTAAGAAATAATTCTTTTGCTTTTTGGAGCTGACCTGCATTAAATTCTCCGTAATAAATGATCGTTTCGCCCGGGATCAATTCATGGATTTCCCAGATCTCATATTGTTTTTCTCCCCACATCGGGCCGGTTTTAAATAATTTGGTATCCATATAAACAGTCCTGCCGGAATAAAATTCCAGCAAAGAAGAAGAGACGTTGGTTTTGGCAAAGAGTGTAAATTCTTTAGGCAATTTATCCCCGATCTTATAGTTTTGAGCGTAATCATTTTGGCGGAAGAGGATCCCGGGGGTGAGGAATAAAAGGATCGAAAGGGCTAGAAAGGAAAAGAGGGATATCCAGACGATAAAATTACGCAGAGACTTTTTGTTTTCAATTAGAAAGTTAATGGTCAGCGGTAATGCAGCAATATAGCCGATCGCCGGCCAATGCGCCCAGACCTTTAGCTTGAGGGATAAAATAAGGAATAAAAGGATGAGAGGGGATGAGAAAGCAACAAGAATCTTCGACCCTATGACCCCTTGACCCTTGCCCCTTAGTGAATATATCCAAACTGGAAAAAGCGTAAATATCAAAAATGGCGTGAAATGGACTAATTGATCGCCAACAAACGGTAGAAAGTTAATTCCAAAACTATCTGTCGAGGCTTTGGCGCTGTGAAAAGTAAATGAAGCCCAATTATATTGATTATTCCAAAGAAGAACGGGCAGAAAAAATAGGCATGAAATAATGAATGCCAAATAGGGTTCTTTCTTTTTTAACCAGAAACGATCCTCTTTTGATAAAAAGAAATATATAGCCAAACAAGGCCAAAATAGAAACATAGTGTATTTACTTAAGTAACCAAGCCCGACCGTTATCGCCAATAAATACCATAGTCGTTTATCTCTGCTCTTAATTATTTTTATCAATATCCAAATAGAGAGTGCCCAGAAAAGTCCGAGGGGGAGTTCGACAAACATTGTCAGCCAGATAACCAGAAAGTGGGGGAGGATCTGGAATAATATTGCGGACCAAAAGGCTACCTTTTTATTGAAAATCTCTTCTGAAAACTTATAAATAATGATGCTGATCAGGAAGGTGATGATTACCGTTCCAAGTCGAAGTAGAAAAATACTATTCGTCCCCTGGGTCATTAAGTAATTTATGTATGCGACCATTGGCGGATGATCGACATATGAAAGGGCCAAATGTTTAGACCAGAGCCAATAATAGGATTCATCGGCGGTCAAGGGGAAAAGGAGCGCCAAGGCAAACCTGAAAACCGAAAGTCCGATAAGAATAAAATAAATATTCATTCAACCACTCCAAAGGTCAGCACCAAACTCGAATAACTATCCCGCGCGAATGTTTCATATGTGATTCCCAGTTTTTCCAAGCTTTTTGTGTCGCTTAGTATTAATGAAAACCTGTCCTTTACGGCATATTTAAGCGAAGCGCTATCCCAAAAATATCCATCGGCTGGGCCGGCCATGAAATCAACCCAGAAGAGATCGGGACTATAAAAAAGATTTCTATCCTGCGGGCGATATATAAATAATGGCGTTGCTGTTTTTCTGTGTTCCTGAATGATCCCAAGCCATTTGAGATTGGGATTAAATGCCCCCGCAATACGCGGAGTATTATAAAACAAAGTAGCGTATCCCATGACCAGAATAAAAAGAGAGGTGATGAATACTTTTTTGTTTAAACGCAGCAGATAAATAAACAATAAATACAAAAAGGCAACGAACCAGAAAAGAGGCTCAATTACTGCATTTAATTTTATCCCATCTTGATTGACCGGTTTAAGGATCATAGCAATAAAAATAGCAGTAAAAACTATCATATAGAAAAGATTCCATAAAATATCGGCCAACCTTCTTTTCGAATAGTAGTCAAAGGCGGCCAGCCTGATCCCTCCAAGGATCGCCAGGGGAGGGATGAAAACCACAAATGTTCTCAGATCGTTTTGCTTATAGAAGAAAAGAAGGAATAATATCCCGGACCAGAACCAGTAGAGGCAGAATACTCTTATGGAAATCTTGTGTAGGGCAAGGGCTTGCCCTACATTGATCCTTTTGAACAGCATAGGCAGGCAGACAGCTCCCCAAGGAAATATCGCCAAAAGAATATAGCCAATTATTTGATAATAAAACCCGAAGCCTAAATAACTTGTATTGTATTTACTTTGGATGGTTATACTTTTTAGATAAGGGATCCATTGTTCCTGCAAAGATATATATTGCAAGGATATGATGCTGCCGATCAAAGCAGTACAAATAATTATCAGGAAAATAAAATGTTTCGAAAAAACGAACTTATTAAGTTTATTCCGGGCAACGGAAGATAAAAGATAGATCGAAAGGAGTGTCAGCGCCGGGAAGATTATCCCAAAACCGGTTTTAACCAGAAAGCCCAGGGCAGCCATAATACCAAAAAGGTAGAATTGCCATAGCTTCCCCTGTTTTAGATAAGCATAGAGCGAAAGAATCCCGGTCGTAGTAAAAAGGGTGAGCGGAATATCCAGTTTGGGCGTGCGGCTAAAGAGTATGAACCCAAGCGAGGTTGCGGCAATAAGAATTGAGTACAAAGCGACTTTTTTGTTGGAAAATTTCTTAAGAAATAAATACATAATACCCAGAAGAGTAAACAGGTAAAGAATATTCGGAATATGGACCGTTAGTTCGCTTACGCCCAAAATTTTCATCGGCAGGGCGATCATCCAGATCCCTAACGGCGGTTTATCGATAAAAGAGGTTTTATCCCCCGGGGTAATATACTGTGCCAGCCAATCATTGTTAATTATGGTGTTTTTGGCGGTAAGTGCGTAAAGGGCGGCATCGTCGTATATTAATGGGTTTCTCGGCAGGTAGAATAGACTGGCTAGAACAAATAATATGAAAGCAAAGATGATCGCTTTGTTCTTCAAGGAATTATTCCTTTAATATAATTTTTGCAGACAATGACCTGGGTTTTAACAGGGATATCCGCATCCTTTGTGAAAATTCTAACTTCCGGATCGATCATAACCTGTTTGAACATCGGTTTTAACTTGCCCGATATTTCCGTATCGCTTAGCGCAAAATAAACCAGATCGTCTCCGGGTTTTAATTCGGGCTGTCCCCAAAGATCATATTGCAAATGGCGTCCTTTCGGCATGAATGCCGGAACGTTGCCATAAAAAGCGACGAGCCCGGCTACGCCCAAATTATTGGAAAAGAAATATGTTTGATTCTTATTTTGTTTTTCAAAACAATATTCTTTCAGCGCAGCGTTAACGGTATATTCGCGTCCTTGAATGCTTTTCGGGACGGGATATAGGAATAGAAAATAATAGATCGCCAGGCCGTTAATTATGACCGCAAATATTAATGTTGTGAGAAGAAAGGCTTTTTTGTAGCTGCTCTTGAAGAATGAAGGGAGGTAGGCGGTTGCTGTCCAATGCCCGCCGACCGGCATAAAGATCCCTAATATCAAGAAAGGGATAAAGATCACTCCTGAAACAATGGCGGATAATATGTTTTTTCTTAGTTTTACCGCATTGATAATGGTTTTAATTACATCGGTAAAAATAAATGGAGTGTAAAAAATTATCTGCAAGACCGCGAAATAGATCAAATTGTTTATATTGGGAGAATTCGTTCTTTCCTTGTGATAAGAAAAAGATGGGAAGTTGTAAATCTTTTCCCAGTAGAGCATGGGGGTGATGATTAGGATCATCGGTATTAATGCCGCATAGAGATGAGGTGTTCTTAACCAAAACCTCTTTTCCGGCTTCATTATTAGATAGATAATTACCGCTGGAATGAACATTATCATAGCGAAATCACTTAATATCCCTAATCCAATAGAACCGCCCAGGAGATACCAATATTTATGATCATTTGATTTGATCAGCTTAATAAACAAATAGAAGCTAAGCGCCCAGAAAAAGAAGAGGATCGATTGCGGCACCAAAAACATTCCGCCGGCAAAGAAGAGGGGGAGAAGATTAAAAATAATAGCCGCAATTTCTCCGGTCCTTTTGTTATGCAGCTCTTTTCCGGTGAAATAGACAACGATCGAACTAAGAAAAACACTTAAAAATGCGCCAAAACGGATGGCAAATTCCGTATTGCCAAAGATCGATGTTAAAAGCGAATAATAATACGCGATCATCGGCGGATGATCGACATAGTTCAAAGCAAGATGTTTTGACCAGAGAAAGTAATATGCTTCGTCGCCGATAACGGGGAAATACGGAGCAATTAAAAACTTAAATAAATTAATTGCTATTAAAAAAAGAACTAAATACATGATAAAATTATAGCATGGCAAGCGTTCAAAATATTGGCCTGATGATCACCAGGAACGAGGATGATGTCATTGAAGAGGTCATGGAAGCTAATAAAAAATATTTTGATAAGATCCTTGTCATTGATGGTTCCAGCGACCGCACCGAAGAGATCCTCCGCAGTTATGATTGCGTCAAATATATCATAAAAGACCAAGATATCATCGATAAACTCCCGAACCGAAAATTTGAAGATGGCGCTCGCCAGTTTTTGCTTGAAAAAGCACAGGAGATGTATCCGGTGGAAGGGTGGTTCACTTTGCTCCATGGGGATGAGATCTGGCATGACGATCCAAATTGGGTTGCCAGTGAGGCCGAAAAAGCACATGCCGAAAAAGTTAACTGGAATGTCATGAACTTCTTTTTACATACTTCAGATAGGAGCCGGGATTTGGAAGCGATCAAATCGGTCCAGGAAAGGTTGGTTTGGTATTGCCCAGGCTATTTAGAAATTCGTTCATTCAGGAATAAGCGGGGATTGAAATATAATTTAGCACAACGAAATGAGGTCCTGCCCAAAGGGATCGGCTGGCAGATCTATAAGCATTTTCCGGTTTACAAGCATTACCCTTTTCGTTCAGTTGCCCAGATCATGAAAAAGAAAAAGCAGAATGATGAATCTGGCTTTACCGGAACCTATCAAAATCGAAATGAAGAGAACTGTTTTATTGATATCCTGCCGAATTATAAAATAGCGCGTAAATATGATGGCTCTTTTCATGAATTTGAAATTAAGAACCAAGGTTCATTGCTGAGAAGATGGCTGAGAGCACATAGATACATAACATGGTAAATACGAAATCCGAAATACTAAATTCTAAACAATGAATAAAATTCTAATTGTAAAATTGGCTGCTATTGGCGATGTCTTAAGAACCACTTCTCTTCTTCCAGGCTTAGAAAAAAAATACCCTGGAGTTGAGATCGACTGGGTAACTTCAAAACCCGGGAAAGAGATCCTCATAAATAATCCTCTGATAAGAAAGATATTTATATGGGAAGAAAGAGGCGAGGTTGAGAAATACGATCTAGTGATCGGGCTTGAAGACGACCTGGAAGCGGCGGAATTTGTCTCCTCCGTTAAAGCCGAAAATATCATTGGGGCATATTTAAAAAATGGCAAAGTTATTTATACTCCTTCTGCTTGGTTTGATATGTCGCTGATCTCAAAATATGGAAGAGAAGAGGCCAATAAATTAAAAAAATTAAACCGCAAGACCTTTCAGCAGCATATGGCTGATCTTTTGGGGATCGAAGTCGGCGCTTACGTATTTAATTTAACTTCGGATGAGATCGAATATGGGAGGGAAATAGTAAGGGGATTGGGAGTGGGGAGTAGGGAGAGAATCATAGGAATTAATACAGGGGCGGGGAGGCGTTGGCCGCAAAAGAGTTGGGGGAAAACGCAAACCATTGAATTGATAAAGCGGATAAAAAATGAATTGGGCTATGTTTCAATAATTTTAGGGGGAGAAGATGAGAAAGAGAGAAATAAGATAATTGCCAAAGAAACCGGAATGCCCGAAGCCGGCGTTCATTCTTTGCGGCATTTTGCCTCAATAATAAATCAATGTGATTTGATCTTGACCAGCGATAGTTTGGCGATGCATTTTGCGATCGCAGAAAGAAGAAGGATCGTAGCATTCTTTGGCCCTACGTCCGCCGCGGAAATTGAGCTCTACGGTCTTGGCGATAAGATCAGTTCCCCAATGAATTGCTTGGCCTGTTATAAAAAAGAGTGCGATATTATGCCAAGCTGCATGGATAATCTTTCCGTAAATGAAGTTTTCGATGCTTTGGCCAATAATCTGATGAGGAGGAGGAAATGAAAATAAGCGGACTGACAATTCTAAGAAATGCTGTGGATCTAAGCATTCCTTTTGTTGCCTCTATTAATTCAATCTTGCCGATCTGCGATGAATTTGTCGTTGTCTTGGGGGATTCAACCGATGACACGGAAAAACTTCTGTTGTCGATAGGTAGCCCCAAAATTAGAATAATTAAAACTATTTGGGATTTTAAGAAGTATGATCGAGGGGGCGAACTTTTATCGCGGCAAACCAATATTGGAAAACAGGCCTGCAAAGGTGATTGGATCTTTTATTTGCAGGGGGATGAAATAATCCATGAGGATGACTTGGATTGGTTGAAGCATGAGCTTGAGTTCTATCTTAATAAAAAGGAGATAGATGGTTTTAGTTTCAAATATCTTCATTTTTGGGGAGATGCCGATCATTATATTTTTACAGATAGTACAGGCATGGACATGATTCGCATTGTCAGGAACAAGAAGGACATTGTTTCAAGCAGCGATGCCCATTTATTTGTTAGAAAGATGTCGATCTTCTCTCTGCCCACGGGGATCAAGACGGATTTGAGGGTCATTTCCTCGGGATGCAGGATCTATCACTATTCATATGTTAAACCAGAAAAAGCGCAAGAGAACAGGTTTTTGCTGTATTATAAATTATACAAAGGGAATAAGGTTCTTGAAAAAAAAGAAGAGAGTATAAAAAAAGAAGGCTTTACATATGGCGATTTGGGCTCTTTGCCGGTCTTTAAAGGAAAGCATCCAAAAGTAATTGAAACATATTTAAAGGAGTTGTCGGGTAATTAATGGAAAAACTTGAGGCCAATTTAAATAAAGTTGCCGTTATTGTCCTAAACTGGAACGGTTGGCAGGATACGATTGCGTGCCTTGATTCAATTTATAAGATAAATTATCCGAATTACCAGGTTATCGTAGTAGATAATGGATCAACGGACGGCTCCGTTGAAAAAATCAGGAATTGGGCAGAAAAAAATGCTTTGTCCCAATTAAAGATCATAGAATTAAAAAAGAACCTGGGTTATGGCGCGGGAAATAATTTTGGGCTCCGCTATGCCCTAGAAAATGGTTTTGCGTATGCGTGGCTTTTAAATAATGACATTATTGTTGATAGGGAGGCTTTGATCGAGCTGGTCAAGCGGATACAAGAGAAACCGTCTGCCGGGATCTGCGGTTCAACCATACTGCATTATGATCAGCCAAATAAAACCTGTTCGATCGGAGGGACCTATGATAAATGGATAGCGCAGGGGGGCGGAGTTGAACAAGATAAACTTTTTGATATTAAACGCATCGAACGCTACCAAAAAATGGAACGCAAGATCAAATATATCCAAGGGGCCTCGGTCCTTGTATCCAGGAAATTTTTGATGGATGTCGGGTTGATCAGCGAGGAGTATTTTTTATTTTTTGAAGAGATCGATTGGATCACCCGGGCAAAAGGCCGCTACTCTCTTGCCTACGCTCCAAAAAGCATCGTCTATCATAAAGGGAGCGCCAGTATTAAAAGAAAGGAAAAAGATGAAGGCCATAGCGGCCATTATTTTAGCTATTTGGGCGATCTGTATACTACCCGCAACCGTCTACTTTTTACGACCAAATATTATCCTTATGCACTGCCTTTCGTCTATTTGAGTATTTTGGGATATATTTTAGACCGGATCAGGGTAGGCGCTTGGGCAAATGTGGGAATTATGTCGAAAGAGACGAAAGACCATTTCTTTAGCTTGTTTAAGAGACGATAAGTTTTGCGATCCGCTCGCACGCTCCCCAATCTTTTTTGCTCTCTTTCCCAACCTTAACCATTTCTTCCATTTTATTTGGGGAGTGAAGAATGTTGATGATTTGCCCGGCTTTTTCTTCGGCAGAGCCGGAGATTATTTCCATCGACTTACCGGTTATCTTTTGGATCTCCTGCCACCTTCGAAGGGTAGTTTGCGGTCCGCTGCCGACAAAACAAAATACGGGTTTTCCGAAGCCGGCCGCCTGTTCATTGGCGATCCCTGCTAGGCCGATAATGATCTTGGAACGAAGGCAGACATCTCCAAACTTGCCTTCCGCTATTAATATTTTTGTCCCATTTTTAAATAGGATCGTGTTATCTTTTAAATCCCATTTTGTTTTTGTCAGTTTTTCTTCGATCTTTTGGCGGTTAAGCGTGGAGGCGATCAGTCCGACCAAATTCTCTCTGTTCCCCATTTTTTCAATGACTTCTAAGATCAAGATCAAATTATCATATGCTTCATCTCGTGTTCCGGGGAGGATCCCGACTACGGTTTTATCCGGTTCGATGCCAAAGTCATCCCCGTTAACGGGGATATAGTCCATAACCCAGCTTCCAAGGTATTGAGCCGGAAGACCCTGTGAGACCAAGTGATCGGCCGTTTCTTTATCCTGGACAATGATCGTTTTACAGAACTTTTTCATCAGCCAGATCTCGATCGGCCAATAGCCGGCGATCTTAACGGATTTTGGGCCATCGATAAAAATTAGCGGCTTACCGGTAAAAAATCCGCAGAGAGCGACAACAAAAGCATCTCCGACCGCAACGATTAGATCTGCATCTCCGCCAGCTTTGCGTAATATTGATATTTGTCGGAAGAATAAGGAGGGCATTCCGGAAAATAGATCTTTAATAAAGTACCAAAAACCCTCCTTGGCAAATCCGCCGCTGGGAAGGGTTTTCTTTGGCCCGATATCGTTTATATTGGCTTTTTTATATGCATTTCCCAAACCGATCAGGGCCAGCCCGTTTATTTTTATCTCCGGCTTAAGTTTTATGATCCATTTGCCTATTTCAGCGGCTGCCAGATCTTCCGCGTGGCCGTTGCTGACCAGTAAAATGTTTTTAACCGCGCTCATGAGGGGAGATAATTTCTCCTTTTAAACTAAGCATCAATATTTTAAAAAATGCAGGGAGCTTTTCTTTGTTTTTCAGGAAAGGATATAATATTGCAGAAAAAATGGTTGCTACTAGAATAGCAAAGATCAATAAAATTCTATATATTTGATAAGCAATATTGCCATAGTGCTTTTTACAAAAATACAGGCCGCCGCGAAAGCCTTCAATAAACAACATTTGATTGAATTTATTTATGGTATAACCGCCGTGGTGGATAACCTCGGCTTGCGGGATAAAATAGATATCCCAGCCGGCTTTAGTGATCCGTTTGCACCAGTCCAGGTCATCATTGGAAAAAAAGAAATTCTCATCCAGCCCGCCGACCTGGTCGATGACTTCTCTTCTTGCCATGATGCATGCGCCGATCATGTAGCTTATTTTTGTAGGATATTTGTAGAGCCAGAATTTTTTACCAAGCATTCCTCCCTGATGCTGGATCGTCCCATTGGTATTAAGGAGCTTTGGTCCGCATGCTCCGGCTTTAGGATGGGAATCCATGAATTCAACCATGGAGTCGAAGGCCCCTTTCTTGGTGATAGTATCGGTATTGAGGAGCATGGCGTATCTCCCCGCATAAACTTTCAGTCCTTTATTGTTTCCGCCGCAGAAGCCGAGGTTTTTATCGCTGGCTATGATCTTAACATTCGGAAATTTTGTTTTAACGAGCTCAACCGAATTGTCCGTTGATCGGTTGTCTACGAAAATTATCTCAAAGGATATTTTATGCGTCGATCTGTAAATAGAACTTAAGCAGTCTTCGAGATACCTGGCGCCATTGTAATTTACGATAATTATCGAAAGATCGAGCATTTTATCTTGTAAAGGGTGAGGGCGAGGAGATGTTCAATATATTGCTTTGTTTCGCGCCAGCCCATTTTACTCTCTCCGGCGGCGCGTTCAACGAAAACGATAGGAAATTCCATTACTTTTTCGCGATGTTTCCCTTTGACCATTAGTTCAAGGCCGACTTTGCAGCCGATCGGATTGATCTCGGCCCCTTCTAAGATTTTTTTATCAAACATGAAATAGCCGGCGGTGAGGTCATTGACCGGGGTTAAAAACCGACCAAGCATCCTGGCGCCCCAAGAGAATAATTTGCGATACCACATCCATTTTGAAGTTCCGCCGCCTTGAACATGCCGGCTGCCGACAACCAGCAAGGCTTTTCCCTTTTTGATCTGGTCATACATTTCAGGGAGAGCTTCCGGCGGATGGCTCAGGTCAGCGTCCATGACACAGGCGATCGGGGCTTCTGAGAGCCTAATCCCGTCCATAATGGCAGGGCCGGGGCCTTCTCTCTTTTTTCTGATATAGACCCGGATAGGGTAGGCTTTGGCAAGTTGTTTTGCAACCATGGCGGTCCCATCGGGAGAGTCGTCGTCGATCACGACCATTTCTCCGCTGATCTTGAACTTTTTGAGGGAATCAAAGACTCTGACTGCGAGGACTTCAAGGTTTTTACTTTCGTTATAGGTTGGGACGACGACGGACAGGTCTAATTTGCTCATATCAATATTATATCAGTTTTTAGGGGGTTTTTGGCTAATATTTACTATGCTTATGGGCTCCATCGCATAAGAAATATTATGTCTAGCTGAGGATTTAAGATTCTCTTTGGTCTATTAATTGTTTCGTTTCTCTTTTACTTTTTCTGCTTGATCAGAAAAAGTAACAAAAAGAATCAAGTGACTTCATATTTCCTTTCCCCGTTTAAGTTGATACCCGCCCGATGAAGTCACGGTATATGCTTATTTTTGTTTTTTTATAAAAGACAAACCAAAA
>JBAYJF010000019.1:0-18316 GCA_041665245.1 Candidatus Margulisiibacteriota bacterium
GTTTTACTGCCAAGAGGGACTTTGGAAAGGATCGCTAAACTAGAGCGTTTATTTAAGGCTTCTCCTGTTGCCTATTACACTGTTACCGGTCCGGATGCGATCATTACCGATGTTAACGATGCGTGGCTAAGGATTATGGGATACGCACAGGAAGAAGTGGTCGGAAGATCGATCTTTTCTTTTATTGAAGAAGCCCAGCGGGAAAATGCTAGGACGAGGTATCTTGCCCGTTGTGCGGGCGCTGTCCCGCCGGATAAAATTGGCGAGGGCGGAGAAAAAAATGGCCTGCGGGTCTATATAACCAGGAGCGGGCAGAGAATTTATGTGGAGACCGTTGATACGGATTTTAAAACAACTGGATCTCCCGAAGTTTTGACCGGCTTTAGGGATATTACCGCCCAGGTCGAGGCCCAAAGAGAATTTGACCGGATGCAGCAAACGATCCGCCTGCAGGAGCGCCTTGCCGTTATGGGCGAGGCTCTGCGTATCGTTGCCCACGCCGTAAATAATAGCTTGACCGCTAACATGGGGGCAAATGCACTGGCAACAATGGGGCTGACGGAATTATCTGCATTAGCTTTCGAGATAAAAAAGGAAAGTGATGCCACAAAAAGATTGTCCTGTATTGTAAGGTTTGAGATCAAACTTCGGCAAATTGCAGAATATCTCGATATGAACGATAAAAGCGGCTGCGCGATCAGAGATGTCGTCTCTAGCGTATTGGCCGTATCAAGAAAAGGAGAAGAAGGCAGTTATACGAGGGTTGTCCCTATTTTGCTAGAAAGAATGGGGTTTTTTAGGTTTATTCCACAAAATAAAAAAATAAAATATATTCCTCCGAAAATAGATGGCATGAGCCATGACATATGTGTTGCAATGAAGCCGGCGGATTTTATAGATTCGATACTGATCTTATTGCAAAACGCTAAAGATGCTTGCGTTGAAGAAAACGGAGAGGTTCAGCTGGGTATTGTTGTATTAGAAAACAGGCTAATTGTTTGGGTTTCCGATGATGGATGCGGAATGCCGGAAGAAAAGATCCATGAGCTATTATCAAGCGATAGTATTACTTCAACGAAGGGGAATCTTGGTAACGCGATCGGTGTGAAGGCAGTGCGTGATCGAGCCAGGGAAACAGGAGGGAATATTAGAATCCAAAGCCGAGTGGGGCAGGGGACAACGATCGAGATGGAATTGCCGATAATAGTAATCGCGCCAGAAACGGCGCAGCGATGATCCTTTACCTTTAACTTTGATACATGTAAAATGACCTCATGAACAGCCTGCGCATCAAGGTTTTGCCCGATGACCTCATAAACAAGATCGCCGCCGGCGAGGTGGTTGAGCGTCCCGCATCGGTCGTTAAAGAGCTGGTTGAAAATTCGATCGATGCCGGTGCGACCCAGATCACTGTTGAGATCCAGAATGCGGGGAAAAAACTGATCAAGGTTTCTGACAATGGCTGCGGAATGACCCTCGAAGAAATTGAAATTTCTTTGCAGCGCCATTCAACTTCAAAAATTGCTTCACTTGAAGACTTGTTTAATATTACGACGCTGGGATTTAGGGGCGAGGCGCTTCCTTCTATTGCTAGCGTATCAAAAATGACGCTTGAGCAGAATCCTTCCGGAGCGGGGCTAACAGCAACCATAAAAGAGCTTTTTTTCAATACTCCCGCGCGCAAAAAATTTCTTAAAGCCGATTCTACCGAAACAAACCACTGTTTGGATATTGTTTCAAAAGCCAGCTTGGTTAATCCCAAGATCGCTTTCAGGTTTATTTCGGACGGAAAGCCGCTGCTCGCCTCTCCCGGAAATGGAAAAACCATCGATGCTATCGCTGCGGTTTATGGAACGGATATTGCCCGCGGATTGATCGAGGTTAAGACCGAAAATATTTCCGGTTTTATCAGTTCGCCGACTGTGACCAGGCTGGATAAAAATTACGAAGTCTTTTTTGTTAATGGACGGCATATCCGCAACTTTCTTTTAAATCGGGCCTTAGAAGAGGCCTATCGAACACTTATCCCGAACAATCGTTATCCGGTCGGGATCATTTTTATCAAGATCGATCCGCAAAAAGTGGACGTTAACGTCCATCCTTCCAAGCGCGAAGTAAAATTCCAGAATAATCAGGAAGTGATGGATCAAATAAGGGTAGCGGTTGGAAAGGCGCTGGAAGGGGTAAGAGGATATCAGAATATCAGAGTATCAGAAGGCAGATATCAGGAAATCAGTGGATCAGGTGAAGGCTGGAAACCAGAGAGCATGGAACCATTCTTTGGAATGACCAATAATCAAATTCAAATGACGAATGAATTCCCAACCCCAAATACCAATGTAGAATTTGAAATAACGGCGGTGCAACCGCTGATGCCGATATATCAATTCAAGAATACATACATTGTTGCTACCGATGGAGATGAGCTTGTTCTTATCGACCAGCATGCTGCGCATGAGAGGATTATTTATGACAGAGTTAGGAGTAGGGAGTCAGGAGTTGGGAGTAACAGGCAAATGCTGCTAATTCCAGAAACACTTCAAATATCTGCCAATGAAGCTGCTACTCTTCGGGAGAATTTGGCGATCTTGAACGAACTAGGGTTTGAGATCGAAGAATTTGGCGGAAATTCGTTCCTTATTCGCGGAACTCCGGCAGTTTCGATCAAAGCCGACCCCAAGAAATTGATCATTGATTGCATCACAGAAATAGGTACTTTTGAGAAAACCGTGCAATTAGAGATCAAACGCGAGAATATGTGTAAGATGATCGCCTGCAAAAGTGCGATCAAGGCCGGGGATGGGCTCAATCAGCTAGAAATGAACCAGCTGATCCGCGATCTGTATGCCACCGAAAACCCGCTTACCTGCCCCCATGGTCGGCCAACGATGATCAAGATCGGCGAGCAAGAGCTGATCAAGCGCTTCCTGCGCTAATTGGCAACAATATTGCTATTAATTTGACAGTGATTAACATGTTTGTTAACATAAGAATAAGGAAAATGTTGTATTAATGGCGAAAAATCTGGTTATTGTCGAATCACCCTCCAAAGCTAGGACCTTAAATAAGTTTTTGGGCAAAGATTATGAGGTTGCCGCTTCGGGCGGCCATATCAGGGACCTTCCCCCAAAATCTCTCGGAGTCAACATTGAAAAGGACTTTGCCCCAACCTACAAGGTTATTAAAGGGAAAGAAAAGATCGTTGAAGAGCTAAAAGCGAAAGCCAAAAAAGCAAAAATGATATTCCTTGCTCCCGACCCTGACCGTGAAGGGGAAGCGATCGCCTGGCATCTAAAACACCTCATTGGCGCGGACAGCAAAATAAAAAGAATTGAATTCCATGAAATAACCAAGACCGCGGTTGAAAATGCGGTTGCACATCCGCGGGAGATCGACGAAGACCGGGTCAATGCGCAGCAAGCCCGAAGGATCTTGGATCGCTTGGTCGGATTTAAGCTAAGTCCTCTCCTCTGGAGAAAAGTTAGAAAGGGGTTATCTGCCGGTCGCGTCCAATCGGTTGCGGTCCGCTTGATCTGCGAGAGAGAAGAGGAGATAAAGAAATTTATCCCCGAAGAATATTGGGATATTATTGCGCATTTGGAAACGAGCGAAAAAGAGGCCTTTAAGGCAAAGCTTGTTGCAAAAGGGACGGCAGCAATGGGGAATCGTCCCCAGGAAAAAGGAAAAGTTATCCCATCGGACGCAGAAGCCAAAAATATTTTAAAAGAACTTGAAACTGCGCAGTATGTTATCAAAGAGATCCGTAAAAAAGAACAGAATCGCCATCCGGCTGCGCCTTTTATCACGAGTACTCTGCAGCAGGAAGCGGCCAGAAAGCTCGGCTTTTCTCCAAAGAAAACCATGATGATGGCGCAGAGACTTTATGAAGGGCAAGAGGTCGCGGGCGAAGGGCGGGTCGGTTTAATTACTTATATGAGGACCGATTCGGTCCGCATTGCGGCGGAGGCTGAAAGCGCTGTTAGAGAATATATTACGGCTACTTTCGGAAAAGAGTTTTTACCGGCGAAGCCAAATGTATATAAGAGCAGAAAAACGGCGCAAGAAGCGCATGAAGCGATCCGCCCGACCTCTCTAGCCAGGACTCCGGAAAAAATAAAAGAGGGGCTAGAACCCGATGAGTTTAAACTTTATGACCTGATCTGGAAAAGATTTGTTGCCTGCCAAATGGAAAAAGCGATCTTTGACCAAACTTCGGTTGATATTGCCGCTGGGGAGTATATCTTTAGGGCGACGGGCTCAGTAATTAAATTTGATGGTTTTCTAAAAGTATATGAAGAGAGCCAGGATCATGAAGAGGAAGAAAAAGAGGGGACCCTTCCAAAATTAGAAGATAATGAAAAGCTAAATTTGCTTGAGATCCTTCCGGCGCAGCATTTTACGCAGCCGCCTCCCCGCTACACCGAAGCTTCCCTTGTTAAAGAGCTTGAAAATAAAGGGATCGGCCGGCCCTCTACCTACGCGCCGATCTTATCGACGGTCCAGGACCGCGGATACGTTGAAAAAGAAGGGAAAGCCCTTAAGCCGACGGAGATCGGAGTTGTAACGAACGGGCTTTTGGTAAAGAGCTTTCCGGAAGTTATGGATGTGAAGTTCACGGCGCGGATGGAAGACCAGCTCGATGATGTTGCTGATGCAAAACTTGATTGGGTTGAGGCTCTAAAAGAGTTTTATGACCCTTTTAAAAAGGCGCTGGATATCGCCGAAGAAAAAATGGAAAAAGTTAAAAAAGAAGTTTTAGTCGAAGAAAAATGCCCGGACTGCGGGAACCAATTGATGATGAGAAGCGGCCGATACGGCGATTTTCTTGCCTGTTCGACTTATCCGAAATGCAAATATACTAAAAATCTTAAAGAAGAAACGGCTCAGATCCCCGAAGGCGAAGCAAAGTGCGAAAAATGCGGCAAACCGATGGTCCTTAAGCATGGTCGCTTTGGAAGTTTTCTGGCCTGCAGTGGATATCCAGAGTGCAAGACCACAAAGCCTTTTGCCAAGCCGCTGGGCGTGAAGTGTCCAAAGTGCGGAGCCGATATTGTTCAGAGAAAGACCAAAAAAGGAAAAATGTTTTACGGCTGCATAACATATCCGAAGTGTGATTTTGCGACCTGGCAGCGGCCGGTAGCGCCCGAAGAACCAAAAAAGGAAACGCCGGAAGGCAGTGTGTAATGCTTAAGGAATTGTTCACTAAAAATATTAATTTAAAGGTCTTGGCGGCTGTTCTTGCAGTGGTTTTATGGTTGATCGCAAGATATCAGACAGTTAGGTAAATATGCGAGAGATAAAAAAAGCAAAAGAGATGTTTCTCTGGTCCCAAAGGCATAAAAACCATGGAAAAACGGTCGGTTTTGTCCCGACGATGGGGGCTTTGCATGAAGGGCATCTTTCCTTAATTTCAGAGGCTAAAATAAAGTGCGATATGGTCGTGGTCAGTATCTTTGTTAATCCGACCCAATTTTCCCCGGCCGAAGATTATAATAATTATCCAAGAAATTACAAAAACGATAAGAACACATTAAAAAAAATGGAAGTCGATGTTTTATTCATGCCGGAAGTTCCTGAAATGTATCCTCCCGGAACTAAGACCTTTGTTGAAGTTGAGGGTTTATCCAAAAGGCTTTGCGGGATCTCGCGGCCGACGCATTTTAGAGGGGTTGCAACGGTGGTGGCAAAATTATTCGATATTGTTGCTCCCGATATTGCGTTTTTTGGAGAAAAGGATTATCAGCAACAATTAATTATCAAGCAAATGGTCCGAGACCTTAACCTTCCGCTTGAAGTTGTTTCCCTTCCTACCATAAGGGAGTTCGATGGGGTTGCAAAGAGCTCAAGAAATATAAATTTGAATGAAAGAGAGCGAAAGGCGGCAGGGGTTCTTTTTAAGGCGCTAAAAATGGCGAAAGAAGAGATCGAGAAAGGCGAAAAAGACCCAAAGAGATTAATAATGCGGCTTCGGTCGCTTATTGCCGGGGAACCGCTTTTTCGGATCGACTATGTTGTTTTGGCCGACCCGGAGACCCTGGAAGATGCCAAGCATATTAGCGGGAAGGTTCTAATTGCGCTTGCGGGATATGTTGGCAAAACCAGATTGATCGATAATATGGTCGTTGGATAAAACATAAAGAAAGTTGAGAGGGGGAGGGGTGCGGGTGAGGCGGGGTTTTACACTGGTCGAATTACTAATTGTATTTATTATCTTAATGCTGCTTTCTGTTGCATCCCTTTCAGCCATTTATTGTTTCAGGGAAAATTTATCATTACTTAATTCCGCCGAATATGCTAAATCAAAGATCAGAAAGACGCAGATGCAGGCAATACAAAGCGACAAAATATCCTCATGCAAAATAGAATCGCTTTGCGGGACTGTTTTTGTTTGCAGCGGAAAAGAATTTAAATTTTCAAGGTCCGGCTTTCCTGTTGTCGGTGGGAGCGGGACCGAAATATTAAAAAACAAAACCGGTCGAATTAAAAAGATCGTTGTTTCTTCGGTAGGGAGGGTGCGGGTTGAATAATCAAACCGGCAGGCCGGGATTTTCGCTAATAGAGGCTATGCTTTCCTGCGCGGTGTTAATGTTGTTTATGACAGCCTTTACGGCTTTTCTCTTGGCCGCTAAAAATGAGGTTTTGCGGCAAGATAAATATATTGATAAATTATTTAAGCTGCGGACGGAAGCGGCCTGCAAAAAGGGTTTTACGCTGATTGAATTGATAATTTCTATTTCTATTATGATCTTGATAGTGTCTACCTCGATTATTTTTACGATCTATTCGGTAAAGCTATCCCGGAAGATCATCAAAAAGTCCGAAAAAAATCAGGTTCTGGTTCTTGTTTCTGAACGAATGAGCCTGGACATAAATTCAGCGGATGCCATTTTGCCTGCCTCTTCAACAAAAGAGCTCTTTCTTAAAATTGCTTCAGGCGAAGTAGCTTATGCCTATGTTAGCGGAAAAGTCCGCCGCCGGATCAACGGGCAAACCGCGTATTTAACGAACGAAAAAGAGATTAATAGCTTGGGCATTGCGTATCCAGGCAATAATTTGATCGGGATCTCAATCGAAGGGAAGGGCTTTATTTGCGCTATAAAATGAAAAAGGGGGTTGGGCTGCTCTATATTATTATGCTTATCAGCGTGCTATCCCTTATAGGTGCAATGACATTAGGAATAGTATATAATTCACATGTAATTATCAGTTTAGCGCTTGAGCACGAGAAGAGTAATTCAAAGTGAGGATAAAATGGGAAATTATGTGATGGCGATCATCTCAATTTTGCTTGCGGTAACTGGACAGATCTTGATGAAAAAAGGGATGATGATGGTTGGTACCTTTTCCATTAGCCAATTTGCAGGGAAGCTGATACCGATGTTTACGAACCCCTGGGTGTTTTCTGGATTTTTCTGTTTTGGGATATCATCTTTGTTTTGGCTGGTGGTATTATCCCGTCTTCCTTTGAGCCTGGTTTACCCGATGGTCAGTGTTGGTTATGTTTTAGTTGCATTCCTTTCAATCATTATGTTTAAAGAGCATGTTTCCGTAGTTCGTTGGATAGGGATATTTGTGATCGTAATGGGGGTTTTCCTGATCTCTAGGTCTTAACCCCGAGTCCCTCGACAGGTTCGGGATTCGAGGGGGTTAATCTTTCTTATAATACTTCGTGAAGTCTTCCGGCCGGATGTTTTCAATAAAATCTTTGAACTTCTTGGTCTCTTCCTGGTCTTTCTCGGAATTAACCAGCTTGGCTTGCATCATGACCGCCTCTGAAACAAAAACCGGACATTCACAGCGGACGGCTAAGGCGATGGCATCCGATGGCCTGGCATCTAAGGTGATCTTTTTATTCTCTTTGTTCTCAACTTCGATCTGAGCAAAGAACGTTCCGTCCTTTACATCATTAATTAGGATCTTTTTTATCTTTCCATCAAGGACTTCAATGGCATTTTGGAGGAGGTCGTGGGTCATGGGGCGGGGAGGGTCAATTCCTTGGAGTTCCATGGCAATTGCGGCGGCTTCAAAGACGCCGATCCAGATCGGGAGAAAATTCAGCTCTTCCTGGTCTCGCAGCAGAACCAGGGGAGACAATGTCCGAGGGTCGAATCCGAGCCCCCCGACGATCATCTCGATCATAAGCCTTTTACCTTGTCGACGACCTTAGAAAAAGTATTGAAATCATCGGAAGCTAACTGAGCAAGAACCTTGCGGTCAAGCTTAATGTTGGCTTTCTTCAGCTTAGCGATAAAAACATTGTATTTCATTCCTAGGCTTTGCAAGCCGGCATTGATCCTGACGATCCAAAGACCGCGCATGGTCCTTTTTTTAGTTTTTCGGTCGACAGTCGCATGGCGAAGCGCCTTATAGACAGCTTCTTTTGCCTGTCTAAACTGCGTTCTGACGGTTATTCTGAAACCGCTTGCCCGAGCCATTACTTTCTTTCTTCGTCTGCGAGCTACAAAACCTCTTTTTACCCTAACCATTGGCTCCTCCCGGGATCATTACCCTAACACGCCTCTCGTCGGCGGGGGAAATAGTCCTTCTTCTGTTTAGTCTTCTCCTCTGGGTTGAAGATTTCCATTCGAGCAAGTGGCGTGTGCCAGCTCTGCGCCTTAAGATCTTCCCAGATTTTTTAATAACGAACCTTTTCGCTGCAGCTTTTCTTGTTTTTATTTTTGGCATATTATTTTTTTGGCGACAAATACAGATTCAGGTTTTTCCCTTCGAGTCTTGGCGGGGCTTCGATCTTTCCTTCTTCAGCGATCGCTTCGATCAAGCGAGCGATAATTCCCCTTCCTATCTCTGTGTGCGCTATTTCCCTCCCTCTGAAAAACATATTTACTTTGATCTTGAAGCCTTTTGCTAAGAGCTCCTTGATCTTTTGTACTCTAACTTCATAATCATGGGTCGCGATCTTGGGGGAGAGTTTTATCTCTTTTATAACCCCTGATTTGCTTGTTTTGCGCCCTTCTTTCTCTTTTTTCGTGAGCTCGTAGCGCATCTTACCATAGTCGCCGATCCTGGCAACCGGGGGTTTTGAAGCAGGTGCAATTAGAACTAAATCGTACCCGCGTTCTCTGGATATCCTTAAAGCCTCGGGAGTAGGTAGAATTCCAAGTTGTTTTCCTTGTTCATCAATTACTCTGAGCTCTTTAGCCCAGATCCGCTCATTTATCGAGTATTCCCTAATGCTTTTTAACCCCCGGTAACATTATAGCTTATTTCCGGCTTCAGGTCAAAAAGAAAGTCGGCTACGCTCTTGGTCCCTAAATCGCCTTTATTCCGGTGCCTGATCGAAATAGTTTGGTCTTTTTCTTCTTTATCGCCAATAACCAGCATATAGGGGATCTTTTGCAGTTGTGCGTCCCTGATCTTGGCTCCCATTTTTTCGCGGCGCATGTCGATCTCGGCGCGCGCTCCTAACTCTTTTAGTTTTTCCATGATCATTTGGCCGTAAGCGTTGTTCCGGTCCGTGATCGGAATAATTTTAACCTGAACCGGGGAGAGCCAGGTTGGGAACGCCCCACCGTAATGTTCGATCAGTGCCCCCATAAACCGCTCCAAACTGCCTAGAATTGCGCGATGTACCATGACCGGGGTTCTTTCTTTTCCGTCTTCTCCGATATAGGTCAGGTCAAAGCGTTGGGGAAGATTGAAGTCAACCTGAACGGTCGGCCCTTGCCATTCCCGCCCGATCGAGTCTTTAAGTTTTACATCGATCTTTGGGCCGTAGAATACGCCTGCTCCCGGGTCGATCTCAAAGGGGAGATCATGGTCTTGCAAGGCTTTTTCAAGGATCGCGGTCGCTTTTTCCCAGTTATCAAGCGTTCCGGCGTATTTTTCCGGCCGAGTTGAAAGGTTTATCTTGAAATCGAACCCAAAAACTTTCATGACATAAATAATAAAATCGATGATCGATAATATTTCGCTTTCCAGTTGGTCTTCGCGGCAGAAGATGTGGGCATCGTCCTGGGTGAAGCCGCGGACCCGCAATAATCCATGTAGGACGCCCGATTTTTCATAGCGATAGACCGTCCCCATTTCAAAATAGCGGACGGGAAGGTCGCGATAACTAACGGTTTTGCGTTTAAAAATTAAGATATGTCCGGGGCAGTTCATCGGTTTTACGACATAATCCTGCTTGTCGATCTGCATGAAATACATGTTTTCTTTATAGTAATTGGTATGGCCGGAAGTGTTCCAAAGATCGATCTTGGCGATGTGCGGGATATTTACAAATTCATAGCCCCGGTTGAGGTTTTCTTTTTTCAGGAATTCTTCAATAATATTTCTTAGGATCGCTCCCTTCGGGTGGTAGTAGACAAATCCGGCCCCGGCTTCTTCATGGAAGGAGAATAGGTCGAGCTCTTTGCCAAGTTTGCGGTGGTCTCTTTTTTTGGCTTCCTCAAGCAGATTAAGGTATTCATCCAGCTCTTTTTGGGTCGGGAATACCGTTCCATAGATCCTTTGCATCATCGGGTTGGTCTCTATCCCGCGCCAGTAGGCGCCGGCGATCGATAGTAATTTAAAAGCTTTTATGTGGCCGGTATGTTCCAAATGTGGTCCGCGACAGAGGTCGACAAAATTCGCATTCTTATAAAGACTTACTTTATCGCCTTCGATCTCATTTAATATCTCGACTTTATATTTTTCGCCTTTTTCTTCGAAAAGCTTGATCGCTTCTTGTTTACTTGTTTCGATCCTTTCAAATTTATGTTTCGCATTGATGATCTCTTTCATCTTGTCTTCGATCTTGGGGAGATCTTCGGGAGATAGTTGGGTGGAAAGGTCGAAATCGTAATAGAAGCCGTTTTCAATGGCAGGCCCAATTCCAAGTTTTACGCCGGGGAATAATTCCATTACCGCTTGCGCCATAACGTGGGAGGTGGAATGCCTTAATATTTCGAGGTCATTGCTTGACATGATTATTTATTAAGTATAACATAGCGAAAATATCGTTAGCAAATAAGGAGGAGGCAATCATGGATGGAAGCGTTGGTGGACTAAGCGGTGCAGGGAATGTTTATGCAGGAAAAGCGCAGGGCCCACAAATAAAATTTAAATCACGAGGTGGCGATGGTCTCCCAGGGCTGGTGTATCTTGGCGATAAAGTAGAAATTGAGGCTTTTATTCCTAAAAGGCCAAGCGGCTCTCATGTCGAATGGAGCGTTGTCCCACCCGGACCGATAACCGGAAGACCTAGAATAAACATTAATCCTCTCGATTTTAAGCCGGATAAAGCTGGGACCTGGTCAATTGCTGCGTATTTAGTTGGCGAAGATGGTAAAACGATCAGCCAAAAAAGCGGATCAATTATTGTTGAGACCCATCTTTAAATAAACAAAGAGAGAATGAAAAAACGGTTTTTGAGCTTGCTGTTAGTAGCTTTGGGTATCCAAAGCATTTTTGCGTTGGGGGGAGCCCCGCAGATTAAAACGATCCAAGTTGAGCCTCCTTGGAATCCGCCGGTCAATAATTTATCTTGCTATTTTGAATCTCCAAGTGAATTAAAAGCTGGGGAAAACAACCAGATCACGCTCAATTTTAAAAACTACGGACATGAACCGATAAGGATATACTTTGTAAATGGAGAGATGTTTCGATACGGAATAAGCACGTTGTATTTAAGGGGTGAGGGCAAGAACGGCCTGTTTGTCATCCAGCCCGAACCGCGGCCGCACGGATATGTTGTTACTGAGAAAGATTTTAACCTGATCGATCCGGGAAAAGAGGTGTCCTTTGTTCAGAACTTTTATTTTCAGAAAGTGGATGGAACAAAGGAGGAATTTGCTGATCTCACGTGGGTGTATAAGAATTTTATTAAAGCCTGGCCTGGAGGAAAGATAACTCTGGATGGGACGACCGAATCTCTTTTCGGCGGCGGCGATATTCCCAATATTTGGACAGGCGAAATCAAATGCCAAAAACAGGTAAAAGCCCTCTATTAGTTAACTGTACTTCGGGTGTTTTGGTCGGCTAAAAAGATATCATCTAGTGAAGGATTTTCTTTGTTCTGATGCTTGTCCAAAACTTCTTTTATCTTGATCGGGATCTGGTCAAAGGTGAATACCCCTTTTAGGAACTGGCTGACGACCTCTTCATTGGCCGCGTTTAATACTGCCGGAAGGGTTCCGCCTGCTTTTCCAGCAACATAGGCGTACTCTAAGCATGGAAACTTTACTTTGTCCGGCTTCGCGAAGGTAAGCTGGCTAAGTTTATTGAGATCGAGCTTTGCCCAGTGGTTGGTCTGCCTTTCTTCTTCCAGCAGGGCATATTGGATCGGGACCCGCATATCCGGTGCGCCAAGTTGGGCTTTAATTGAGCCGTCGTTAAATTCAACCATCGAGTGGATAACGCTTTCCGGGTGAACGATCACATCGATCTGGGAATAATCAAGACTAAAAAGATGATGCGCTTCGATCACTTCAAAGCCTTTATTCATTAAGGTTGCGGAATCGATCGTAATTTTTGGCCCCATCTTCCAGGTCGGGTGTTGCAAAGCTTCCTTGGCGGTCATTTTAGAGAATTTTTCGGCCGGCGTTTTTACAAATGGCCCGCCGGAAGCGGTGAGAATTATTCTTTTAACGGTTTTGCGGTCCTCGCCCCGCAGGCATTGGGCGATTGCGCTGTGTTCGCTGTCGATCGGGAAGACTTTTACGCCGGCGGCTTTAACTTCCTGCATAAAAATATCACCGGCGGCAACTAAAACTTCTTTCGTTGCCAAAGCGATATCTTTTTTTAATTTTACCGCTTCCAAAGCGGCTTTAAGAGGGGCGGCGCCGGGAATGGCGACAACCAGCATTTTGGCTTCGGCAATTGTTGCGACCTTGAGCAGGCCTTCTTCACCGAATATTATTTCTACTTTTTCTCCGGATAATTTTGCTTCAACTTTTTGTTTGACGGATTCATTGACGACGGAAACCAACCTTGGCTGGAACTTCTTTATCTGTTCAGCAATAAGGTCAACTTCGTCTTTAGCGGCGATAGCTACGACTTTCAGTCGGCTGGGGAAAATTGAGACGACATCCAGTACTTGTTTGCCGATAGAGCCGGTGGATCCGAGGATGGCAATACCTTTTTTCATATAAATTTATTATACAATAAACAGGATATTTGTGTATTACTGATTTCTTTTACGCTTTTTTATGTGCTCGTAAACGAATTTTATAACGATGCCAAGAATAACGATCCCAACAATAATATCAAGGACATCCCCGTACTTTCTGATCAGCATCCAATTATTTCCGAGCATAAATCCTAGATAGGTAAGGGCGAAACACCAGGGGAGGGAGCCCACAAATGAATACAGGGCAAATTTAGGGAAGTTCATTTCGGCTACTCCGGCCGGAAGAGAGATGAAGGTCCTGATGACCGGCAGGTTGCGGGACAGGAAAACAGAAATGTCGCCCCATTTGGCAAAAAACTTTTCAGAATGATGTAATTCTTTTTCCTTTATAAAAAAATACTTACCGTATTTAAGTACAAAGGGCCTGCCGCCGTAATAACCGATCGCATAAGTGATGACTGCGCCGATAAGGTTGCCAAGCGCGCCCATCAGAGTGACAATGTAAATGTTCATTTTTCCGGTTGTTACCAGAAAACCGGAAAAAGGCATGATTATCTCAGAAGGGATCGGGATACAGGCTGACTCAAGGGTCATTAATCCCAAAATTCCTAAATAGCCGACCTGGCTGATCGTATTTACAACAAAGTCGACAAGCAACTCTACCAGATGCATTACTTTTTAAGCCAGTGCATCATGCCGCGAAGCTCACTGCCAACTTTTTCGATCTGATGGTTCTTGTCTTTTTCGCGCAGAGCGTTAAAGTTCGTACAGCCTTCTTTGTTTTCTTTCATGAACTCACGGGCAAACGCGCCGGATTGAACGCGCTCAAGCGCTTTTTTCATTTTTTTCTTAACTCTTTCATCAATGATCTTTGGTCCAACGGTCAGATCGCCGTATTCCGCGGTGTTGCTGACCGCTTTGCGCATTCCAATGAGTCCCTGTTTGTAGATCAGGTCAACGATCAGTTTTAATTCGTGGCAGCACTCGAAATAGGCCATTTCAGGCTGGTAGCCGGCTTCAACCAGGGTTTCAAACCCCGCTTTAACCAGAGAGGTACAGCCGCCGCAGAGGACGACTTGTTCTCCGAAAAGATCGGTTTCGACCTCTTCTTTAAAAGTAGTTTCAAAAACTCCAGCCTTAGTCCCGCCGATCCCTTTGGCATAGGCGAGGGCGGTCTCTTTTGCAGTACCAGAGGCGTCCTGGAAAATTGCGATAAGAGCCGGAACGCCGGCTCCGTCAACAAAAGTTTCACGGACCATGAAGCCGGGGCCTTTTGGCGCGACCATGATCACGTCGATATCTTTTGAAGGCTTGATGGCTTTGAAATGAATGTTGAAACCGTGGGAGAACATCAATGTTTTCCCTTTTTTCATATATTTCTTGATCGATTCTTTATAGACTTTAGCTTGAACTTCATCCGGGATAAGGATCTGGATGATGTCGCCTATTTTTGCAGCTTCCGAGGCAGTCATGACGTCAAACCCGGCCTCTTGGGCTAACTTCCAATTTGGCGTCCCTTCAACTTCAGCGATAACGACCTTGATCCCGCTGTCTTTCAGATTCTGGCCCTGGGCGCCGCCCTGGTTTCCGTAGCCGATGATGGCAACGGTCTTGTCCCTTAATAATTCTAAATTTGCGTCCTTGTCATAATAAACTTTAGCCATTTGAATACTCCTCCTGTGTTCTAAGTTATAGGTATTATATCAATTTTTGGGGACTAAATAAAGGAGCTTACTCGGCACTCCCTTTGAGCAGGGCGATCTTGCCGGTGCGGACGAGTTCTTTGACGCCGTATTTGCGGAGCATCTCTTCCATGCTGGCAACTTTAGAACTTTCATCCGCGATCTGGATGATAATAGAACTTTCTGATGCATCGACGATCTTGGCTTTAAAAACATCCACGATCTGCGTTATTTCCGCGCGGGTTTTATCGCTGGCACTGACTTTGATCAATGCCAATTCTACTTCGATCGCTTTCTCGTGCGGAAGATCGAAGACCTTGATCGTATCGATCAATTTATAGAGCTGTTTTAGGATCTGTTCAAGGTCTTGTTCGTCTCCTTCGGCCGAGATCGTCATCCTTGAGATGGCAGGATCTTCGGTTACTCCAACGGCGAGGGATTCAATATTGAACCCCCGGCGCGCGAACAGCCCGGCTACCCTCGATAGGATCCCAGGTTTATTTTCAACTATTACCGATATCGTGTGTTTCATTTTTTTATCCTAATCGATCAACATTTGGTTTATTGGCTGGCCGGGTTGGACAAAAGGAAATACATTTTCCTCTTTTGCTACAATAAAATCGATCAACACCGGTCGGTCTGTGATGGCAAGCGCTGCCTCTAAGGTTGATCTTATCTCCGCCGGGGAAGAGCAGCGCATTGCCGCTACGCCATAAGCTTCCGCAATTTTGCAGAGATCGGGATTGGCGCAAAGATTTGTCGAAGAATAGCGGCCGCCATGGATAATTTCCTGCCATTGGCGGACCATCCCCAAAAAGCAGTTGTCCAGAACAATTATTTTTATCGGAAGTTTATTATTGACCGCGGTGGTCAGCTCCTGAATATTCATCTGGATCGAGCCGTCGCCGGCAATATTGCAGACGATGGCGTCCGGCCGTCCGAATTGCGCGCCGATCGCGGCGGGGAGGCCAAAGCCCATCGTTCCCAATCCACCCGATGAAACAAAAGTGCGCGGCTTTGTGTATTTATAGAACATGGCTGCCCACATCTGGTGCTGGCCGACTTCCGTTGCAATGATCGTTTCCCGGTCCTTTGTTAGCTCATATAGTTGTTCAATGACCTGCTGGGGCTTAATTAACCCGCTGTCCAATTTATATGAAAGCGGATATTTGCTTTTCCATTCCTCAATTTGATCCAGCCATTCCTTATGCTCATCTTTAACGGAGAGTTTTTCCAAAAGCGCCTTGATAACGTTTTTAACATCTCCGACGATAGGGATGTCGATCCTGACATTCTTTCCAATTTCTGCCGGGTCAACATCGATATGGATTATCTTCGCATTGGGCGCAAAGTGATCAATATGTCCGGTTACCCGGTCGTCAAAGCGGGCGCCGATAGCGATCAGAAGGTCGCAATCGGTAATGGCGTAATTGGCATAGGCTGTTCCGTGCATTCCGAGCATACCGAGGGATAGACGGCTGGTTTCAGGAAAAGCTCCTTTTCCTAGTAGCGTCGTCGTGACTGGAATATGGCAATGTTCGGCCAGCTCTTTTAATTCTTTTGCTGCACCGGAAGCAATGACACCGCCGCCGGCATAAATGACCGGTTTTTTTGCGGCGGTAATGGCTTTTATTGCCAGGCTGATCTGATTTGGATGCCCCTTTAACGTCGGCCGATAGCTGGCGATATCGACATTATCCGGATATGAAAAGTTGAATTTTGTAAGTTGAATATCTTTTGGGATGTCGACCACGACCGGGCCGGGGCGTCCGGAGCGGGCGATATAAAAAGCCTCTTTGATGATGCGCGGAAGATCTTCTACTTTTTTTACCAAGTATCCGTGCTTTGAAATTGGCTGGGTAATACCGGTAATATCGGCTTCCTGGAAAGAGTCTTTGCCAAGGAGAGCCGTCCCCACTTGTCCGGTGATGGCAACCATCGGGATCGAATCCATATAGGCGTTGGCAATTCCGGTGACTAAATTTGTGGCACCGGGGCCGGAAGTTGCAAGGCAGACACCGACTTTGCCGGTCGCCCTTGCATAGCCGTCGGCCGCATGCGCAGCGCCCTGTTCATGGCGAACGAGGATATGTTTGATCCCTTTTTCGGCATAAAGGGCATCGTAGATCGGCAGGACGGTCCCGCCGGGGTACCCAAAGATCAGGTCAACCCCTTCTTTTTTTAACGACTCCAGTAATGCTTGTGCGCCGGTGATCTCCATTTACAAATTATATCACAAAACTTGGCTCCAATTACTTCAAAACCGCCCCTGTCGAGGCCGACGTGACCAGCTTTTGGTAGCGGGCTAGCCAGCCGGTTTTAAATTTTGTTGGATGCGGTTTTAAGCTTGAAAGCCGTTTGCTGAATTCCTGCTGACTAAGTTTTACGTTAAGCTTCCGGTTCGGGATATCGATCTCAATAATATCCCCGTCTTGAATTGCGGCGATCGGGCCGCCAAGCGCTGCTTCCGGCGAAACATGCCCGATGCAGGGCCCTCTGGTCCCTCCGGAAAATCTTCCGTCGGTAATTAATGCGACCGATTCAGCCAGCCCCATCCCGGCAATGGCAGCGGTCGGATAAAGCATTTCGCGCATTCCGGGCCCGCCTTTTGGCCCTTCATAACGGATCACAATAACATCGCCGTGTTTTATTTTGTTGCCAAGGATCGCTTTTTCTGCGGCATCTTCAGAGTTGAAGACCCTGGCTGGCCCGCTATGAACCATCATTTTAGAAGAAACGGCGGTCTGTTTTACAACGCTTCCTTCCGGAGCGATATTTCCTTTTAAAACTGCAAGGCTTCCCTGTTTATGATATGGATTTGAAAGCGGCCGAATGATCTCATGGTCAAAGACCTCCGCCGATTGTGCGATCTTTTTAATGTTATAGCCGGAAACGGTCGGATTATTTTTAATAAATTTTGAAAGGACATGCAAAGCAGCCGGTACTCCGCCCGCATTTTCAAAATCTTCCATAAAATGGTTCCCGCCGGGACGGATGCTGGTAATATGCGGCGTATCTTTGCTGATCTTGTCGAATAATTCTATTGGAAGTGTGATCCCTGCTTCGTGTGCGATAGCGGTCAGATGCAGGACGGCATTGGTCGATCCGCCCAGCGCCATATCGATCCTAATTGCATTCATGAAAGCATTTAGCGTCATGATCTTTTTTGGAGTAATATTGTTTTTTATCAGTTCAACGATCTTCTTTCCGCTTTCATATGCGATCATTTTCTTTTTGGACGAGACGGCGAGCGATGTTCCGCAATAGGGGAGGGACATGCCGAGCGCTTCCGTCGCGCAGGCCATGGTATTGGCAGTAAAAAGACCGGAGCAGGCGCCGGCGCCGGGACAAGCGTTCATAACAAGATTATCTAATTCATTTTTAGAAATTTTTCCCTGTTTATACGCGGCTTCAGCCTCGAAAGTATCATGCACAAGATCGAGCCGGGTCATTTTATAGCAGCCGGCAAGCATGGGGCCGGCTGTAACAATAATCGTTGGAACGTTTAACCTGGCGGCGGCCATCAGCATTCCGGGGGTGATCTTGTCGCAGGCGGTTAACAGAA
>JBAYJF010000020.1:0-17792 GCA_041665245.1 Candidatus Margulisiibacteriota bacterium
GAATTGTCCCATCTCTTCTAGTTTGGCCTTGAAAAGTTCACGATCGTAAGTTGCATTTAATACGATCTCGGGCGTCCCTAAAAAAGGGCTGACCGGTTCCAAGAAGATCGAATTATCCTTGTCAATGATGGCGCTGCGGAAAACGATCGAAGAGATGTGCCCTTCGCCGGTCGCGCGAAAACTAAAAATAACGCGGGTCTGTCCCTTCTTTAAATTGTTCTGTTTGGGATAGATCACGATCGAAGGATTGAAAAGGGCGGCCGATTCGATAGAGTATTCCATTGTGAAACAAGCGCCGAGCAGGAGCTTTTTTTCTTCGGACAAGGCTGACGGATCTTTAATGTATTCGCAGATCCGTTGAAAATTGTTCATCAAGATGGCCTGAATATCTTTATGGCGATGCTCAAAATCATGGAGCGTTTGTTTGAGAATGATCTTGATTTTTGTTTCGTCCAGCGCCAGGATCCGGTTGACGATATTTTTTGCATGGTTTTCGCTGGAAGGACGGAATGGCCGGGTAATAACCCTTCGCTGGTCAGGGCGAATATTCTTGAGAGTTTTATTGGTGATGCGCTTAAATAAACGCGAAATTGTTACCGGGTCATGGAGGGAGGGTTTTCCAAGTTGTTTATTGGCGATCAAGAATTCCGGATCGGTAAAAATAGGAGAATTTTTGTTAAATGAAATGTCCTGCTCTTTAGCCATGTTGTAATCCTAAGCTTTATATGGAATAAATGCAATTCCCGCATTTTTTGGGTTATAATATATCGTAAATATTCTGGAGGAAATTAACTTGGACCTATTTACAATAATTATGATCGTTGTCGGACTTTGTCTTTTTGAAATAATCTCCAGTATCGATAATGCGATCATTAATGCCGAAGTTCTGACGACCATGAGCCCGCGGGCCAGAAGATGGTTCCTATTCTGGGGATTATTGATCGCAGTTTTTATTATTCGAGGCGTTCTTCCCTGGATCATTATTTGGGTGGTCAACCCGGGATTAGGGCCGATCGGCTCTTTTATGGCTACCTTCTCAAATGATCCATCCATAAAGCATTCAATTGAACAATCCGCGCCGATATTAATGGCCGGCGGTGGAATATTTTTGGTTTTTCTCTTCTTGCATTGGCTGTTTTTGGAAGAGAAAAATTTTGGTTTGCCCAGGACCGAAAAGTTCTTTCTTAGCCAGGGAGTTTGGTTTTACGCGACTGTTTCTCTTTTATTGACGGGCATTGTTTGGCAGGCATTAAAAATAAACAATATGATGGCCCTGGGGGCGGTGATCGGTTCGACCGCGTTTTTTATCACGCATGGTTTTAAACAGAATGCGGAAGAGAACGAGAAAAAGATGCTTACAACGAAGCTAACCGATATTAGCAAGATCTTTTACCTGGAGATCATTGATGCTACTTTTTCGATCGATGGGGTTTTGGGTGCTTTTGCTTTCACGCTTTCAATCCCTCTTATCCTGATCGGCAACGGGATCGGGGCTCTGGTCGTCCGGCAATTAACGATCAAGGGGATCGGAAAAATAAAACAATACGTTTTTCTTAAGAACGGTGCAATGTATTCGATCTTCTTTTTGGGATTGATCATGCTGCTGCGGGCTTTTAATTATCCGGTGCCGGAGCTGGTTTCTCCGATAATTACTTTCTTTATCATTGGTTATTTTTTCATTAGATCAAAAAGAATGATCGGAGCTTAAAATTGAAAAAAAATATTGTTTATCTTTTTGCGGCGGGAATGATCCTGGCCTTTTTTGTGGCCGGCTGCGGCAATGTTGATGATAACCCGCAGCTCCAATCCGATCTGAATAATTTGGTCTCTACTCAATGGCTGAGCTATCTGAGCCAGTATCCGACGGTAGAAGGCGGAGTTGCGGTGTTTGTTCTAACGCCAAAGGGCGACTTTTTTGCATGTGCCAGCATGGAGAGCGGGACCAGCTCTACGACAACTCACTTTCGGGGAGCAAGTACGACTAAAACTTTTACAGCGGCATCGATCATGCTGCTTAGCCAGCAGGGGAAACTAAATATCGATGATAAAATAACCGACCTGATACCGGGCTCGAGCGAAGCGTATGTTCCAAATACGGTCGGTTATGCCATTCCATATAAAGACCAAATTACGATCAAATTGATATTGCGGCATCGCGCCGGGATCTGGGATATCAGTAATTCAGCTATTCCATCCACAGCTGAAACAGAGTATAAAGGACAAAATTATATAAGCTATATCGAGGCTTCGGATAGAAGCCATACCTTTACTTTTGATGAGCTTTTAGGCGTTGTGGCAACAAATGAGCTTTGTTATTTTGCCCCGGACGCGGATTATCATTATAGCGATACCGGTTATTCGCTCCTTGGAAAGATCGTGGAGAGAGTTTCCGGGAAGAGCTATGGCCAGTTTGTTGCGGATAATTTTGTCACTCCGAACAATTTGACCGCCAGCAGTTTCCCTTCAACCGGAGCCGACCAAACGATCCCATCTCCTTTCGCGGCAGGACATTCTTTGATCGGGGGCGTTTTGTACAATACGACCGAAGATAATATGTCGCCGCATGTTGCCGAAGGAAACCTTATTACTACCGCTAGCAACCTTGGGAACTGGCTTAGGGGCTTGCTTAATGGAAACGCCGGATTAAATTCTGCGACGATCGCCCAAATGGAGGCGCAAGCTGCGGTCGGAGTATATGGGTTGGGACTTTCATATCTTAGCGGATTGGGATACGGCCATGATGGCGCCCATCCGGGATATTCTTCGGTCGTGAGGCATAACCCGACGCAGAACGTGACGGTGGTGGTTTATTCTAACTTCCTGACTTATGACAGTTCGACCGCATGGTTTAATTATTTGCATGACCTTGGCCGGGCGGCAAAAAATGTGCTTGGATACTCTACTGCCGAGGCGAATTAAAGGCTTATTACACTTCGATAATGCCCGATTCGAACTTTTCTTCTTCGCTTATGAATCGAGTGATCTCGATGGAAACTTCGATATTTCTGGCGATTTCTTCGCTGGTTAGGTCGATCGTTTTTAGGGATAATTTGCTCATTAAAAGTAATGTTCCCAGAATTTTAAGCAGTACCGGCTTATAAGCTTCGGGTCCATATTTTTCAATGAGAGCTTTTCGAATTCCCCGGCAAATATCGAGCGCTGTAAAAGGATAAATAGCCAGAGTATCATAATAGCGATCAGCTGGATCGTTGTGTGTCACGCTAGTTTCTTTTTTATATAGAAGTTTGTCAATGAACCCGAGGATATTGAAATGCGATTTCCCAACAATTTCGGCTTTGGGAAAGGGCGCAAACCGTCTAACCGAAATTAGTTTTAGGGAAAAAGATCCATCGGGGAGGGCTTTATAAACAAAATCCCCGTTATTGATCCCAAAGTTATGGATCCCAATGCCGGTTTCGAGGTCAAAGTAAGTGAACAATATCCTGATCATTTCTTCCCCGAGTGCTTCGGTTAATTTTCGATCCCGTATTTCGGCTTCATGCATGGATTTAAACTTCCGATCGTTTAGAAAAAACCTCCGCATTCCGGCAGGTGCCATCCCCAAATCAGGCGGTAGGCCGCTAAAATCCTCGGCGATATTAACTGCGCTAACCTCGGAATAGCCTTCCAGCCATTCAACAGAAAAGACCGCTAATCCAACTTCGCTCCCTTGATGAAGGGCTTTGCCGATCGTATAAAAATACGGCCTGACCACAAAACGGGGATCGATCTTCCGCAGTTGAATAAAATTATCAAATATGTCGTGATGGCGCTGATTTTGAGAAGATGCTTTTGCGGCATTAATGCAAAAAGAGACCGGTTTTGTTTCTCCAGAACCTGTTGTTACTTTTGCTGTAACTTTAAATATTCCCGAATCCGATCCCTCCTGATCTTTATAAACAGTGATCTCCGGGTCGACTTGCGTTATATTTAATTCCTGTCCGCATGCCCTGGAAAGGGAGCGGAGCAGAAAAGCTTGTCCATTTTCCCTGGTTAGCGCTTCTTCGATAGCCGCGCAACTAACTCTTATCGGAAATCCGGGTTGGTTTGCAACGCATCTCCATCTATCAAGCTGGCCTGTCCAGGTCAATCTAAATCTGGTTGAATGGGGTGCTCCGATGCCGGAAGGATATAATCGAATGCTGTCTATTGCCATAGTATATTATTATCGTTTGTTGGCGTTAAAAATTTCATTTTGACCCTGGGAAAGAATAATGGTATTCTGTCCGCAAATGAATAAGAAGATGGTCCAAAGTTGTTTTCTGATCTTACTTGGTTTTTGTTTTTTAATGCAACTGGCATTGGTTGCAGCCGCCGAAACAAATCAGGAGTTTTATAGCAATGCCCAAGCATTGGAAAAATCGGGCGATCTTGTGCAAGCCGTCCAAATAATGCAGCAATTAATTGGAAGTGAGCCGCAAAATGATCTTTATCTGGCTTATGCCAGCCATGTCGAGCGCCTGGCGGGAGATTATAAAAACGGGCTGGAACATGCCCAAGCTGCGGTAAAAATAAATCCAAATGTTCCCTGGTATTACGTCTCGATCGCCTTAAATGCATACGGGAAAGGCGATATTTACTTAACCAAAGAGTTTGGGAAAAAAGTTGTTGAGCTTGGAAGTGCGGCGGTCGGAGAAGGGAATTATGATAATGTCAGCGGGGTATTGAAAAATTTAGAAGGAAGAAAATTTGTAATTACCTGGACGCTTGATCCTGCAAAAGGCTATAAAAAAAACGGCCAGTCTTTCTTCCCATTGCCTTCAACAGACCTCCCATATCAAACTGCGAAATACAGCATCACGGGCGCGGCAGATGTTTTACTGCCGCCAACGATCAGAATTCCTTACAAAGAGGCAAAGTATAGCGTTCCAGGCGTAAAAAACCTGAATCAGGTCGATCTTGATGGAAATACTGTTGCCTACGTTACTCCGATAAAAGGCAAAAACATTATTCTTACAGCGACAGTTGAAACGAGGGCGTTCAGCTATAGGGATCAATTAGAAAGTTATTCAATGGATACAATTGATGAAGACCTGCCGGTCGATGCGCAAATCTATCTTGGGAAAAGCGAAGGGATCGATCCTAACAGTGCCGTTATTCAAGAAATTGTTGCGGGGATAAAACAGCCCAGCAAAGTAGACACTATAAAGAATATTTTATCTTGGTTAAAAAAGAATATAACTTATAAGGTTGTCGATTATAAAAATGTTGACGATATTGTTCAGCGCGGCTACGGCGAATGCGGCGGATATTCCGCTCTTTTTACCGCTTTAGCAAGAGGGGTGGGGGTACCTGCGCGGGTTGTCTGGGGAATGGTGGAAGAGAATGATCCCAAGATGCGCTTTGCGCCAGCAGGCCACTTGAAAGGGCATGCCTGGGCGGAGTTTTATCTGCACGGAAAAGGATGGATCCCGGTAGAGCCGCAAGCGCCGGAAACTTTAGGCATGCTGCCGACGACCTATATCAAAATGTATAATTACGCTATGAAAGACACCCGCTGGACGACGGTTAATTTTAATCCTTCCAACAATATGGTTTTAATGGGTGGAGATATTCCGGAATATAAATGATGAATAATCCGATCATGAAGGTAAAAAGATTTTTAATCATTGTCTGCTCCATTCTTTTTTTATCTTCCGCTATTATTTTTTCCGGCTGCGGAACGGTCCAGGATACGACATCCGGCCCGATATTTACCGATCCATTAGTTAAGATAGCCGAATTATCCGATCCGACTTTTGTATCAAAAATATTTTATGAAGCGGTTGCGCTCGATTCAAATCTTGATGCGCCAACCACTCAAGTCCATATGGGGTATTGGTCAGGGCCTAAAAACACGAGCCTTAGGAGCAATAGAACGAATTTGGTTTTTGTGCTTGACGCAATAAATAATTATATTTCTCCCGCCGGCGCGCCGCTGAACAGGGCGATTTGGGATGAGGGGGCGACCACTTCAACGTCCCAGCAATATCCTTCCTACATTACGATGAATAATGAACACTGGTATGAAAGAGCTTTTCCGGTCAGCGGAAAGGTTTCGATCGAAGGCGTTTATTATGACGATCCCCATCCCGTTACTCCCGCTCAAGCCGACCAAATTTGGGGATCGTATTCGCAGCGCTACGCGGAAATGGCCAGGCTTTTTAAAGCGACTACCGGAATGTCAGTCGAGGCCCGGTGCTTTGTGCAAGGGGCGAGAGCTCCACGGATATTTTATACTTTTGAATTGCCGGACCTCGTTTCGCTTGAAGCAGAAGGGGTTGTCCGGGTATTTTTTGCTCTGACATCGGAAGCAAAATGGGATGCGCCTGCCGATTGGATCGAGGGGACAACTAATGCCCCAACACCAGAATCCTGATAATTTTATGGTAGAAAATAAATCTAGTTTACTTTCATACTAGTAGTGTTATAATCTGCGTGGAAATAAAAAAACAGGGAGGTGAAATGATTTGAAAAAATTAGCATTATTGATCGTAGGATTGGCATTAGTTCTTTCAGCGAGCAGGGTAAATGCAATGCAGCTGTCAGTTGGTGATTGGGCAGGCTGGCCAGTACTTGGTCTCCATTTTAACGACACGTTTACCGGTTATCTTGGCTATAGTTATGTTGGAAGCACCAAGGTTAGTTACGGGTTGGTAAAAGTTGATATGAACTTGGCTAAGATAAAGGACGCGCAGACCAAAGCCGGGGTCTATTACTCTATGACTAGCCCCAACAATGGATCGACTCTGGGATTAACCTGGGGAGCATCTGTTATGGTTCTGCCAAATGTTTCTGTCGGAGCCGACATAGATCTCGTGCATCAAGTTACGGCTGCTGGAGGAGGGACATCAACGTGTTTCCTTGACGGCGCCTATATGTCGTTTAATCTGTTACTATAATTGTTTTTTCTCTTAAAAAGCTCCCAGTGGGTTTCGCCCACGGGAGCTTTTTTTATATCATTGACAGCCAGAAGTAAAATCTTCTATAATTCACTTGCTCAAATTCTTGCATTCATGCAAAAAAATATAGGAGAATTATTATGAAAAAAGTTTGGATAAGTATGATTTCGGTATTTTTGACTTTGGCTTTTGTTGGCGTGATCGGTTACGGCTGTGCCCAGGTCCAAAATACCGATCCAAGCGGGCAAACATACGGAGTGTTGATGGGGACGGTGAAAGACTCAAGTGGGGGAGTTTTAACCGGTGTAACCGTGACCGCTTCTTCTTCCAGCGGGGCGACAAACGGCCAGGGTTGGTTCAGTATTACCAATATTACTGCAAATACCCGTGAAGTTGTTACTTTTAGCAAAACGGGATACGTAACAACGCAAAAAACTTTTTCAATTAGTTCCGGACAAGCAACTTTTGGAGAATTGGTCTTGAATGCGGCGAATAGTTCTCATTCATTTACTTCTTCCGTAGGAACGACGGTTTCCGATACAGCTTCCAGCGGCCTCACGGCGACGGTAACGCTGGCTGCAGGATCTTTGGTGGATTCCAGCGGTGCGGCGTATTCAGGCGCAGCGAAAGTTATTCTGACTCCAATGGATCCAACCGTAAGTCCGGAATCTTTTCCGGGTAATTTTGAAGGCGTCGATTCTACCGGCGCAACGGTTCCTTTTCGTTCTTTTGGCTACTTTAGCCTCAACCTGACAGATAGTTCCGATAATACGCTTAATCTTGCGGCGGGAAATTCATTGCAGATCAGTATGCAGGTCCCTTCAACCTTAACGTCTGAAGCTGCCACTGCCGGAACCGTTCCAATGTGGTATTTTGATGCTGCTACTGCAAAGTGGACGCAATCAGGGACCGCTACATATGATGCAACGTCTAAAAGGTTTGTCGGTATAATATCGCGCGGCGCGGCAGGAGCCTTTGCGACCGCTCCCGTAGTTTTGCCTTCCGTATGGAATTTTGACAAGCCATTTTCAAATACCGGGACGATCAGCGGAAAAGTTGTGGATGCGTTCGGAAATCCAGTGGCTAATGCCCTAGTTGTTTGCGATGGAAGCGGATTTAGAGCTACTGGATATACCGGATCAGACGGAAAATTTAGCTCGATCACTGCTCCTTCTGGAATTTCGCTTACATATTATGCCCAAAAAGGCGGGAACAGAAGCACGGTCTTGGCTATTTCACCTGACTTAACTGCCGGTGAAAACCGGAGCCTCAGCGATATAACAATTAGTTCTGCGTCCCTAGTTCAAGTTACTTTGACCTGGGGAGTAGACCCAAGCGATCTTGATTCCCACTTAACAGTCCCAAATTCAGTGGAAGGCGGGTCGCGCTACCACTTGTACTATAGCAATCGCAGCTCAACTCCTTCGACGTCTTGGCCGTATGTAAAATTGGATACTGATGATACATCCAGCTATGGTCCAGAAGTTGTATCAGTTTATAAATTGTATAATGGGACCTACCGCTATTGCGTCCATCATTATTCCGGATCAAGCGATATCTCGAATTCCGGGGCAACGATAAACTTGATCATATCAGGCGGGTCGCGTTCCGGGATCTATAATTTCACTCCTCCAGCTGGAGCAACCGCAGTCAATGACGTTTGGAATGTATTTGATCTTGGCGTAGACAGCAGTGGAAATGTATCTTCGATCTCAACTTTGGGGACCATCAGCCATAATGTTACTGCAAGCTCGCATGAAGCTTATAGCCCGAATAACGAAGCAACGATCGGTTCACTGGGGGTTAGTTCAGCCGGGTTGATCGAAAAGAAAAAGTAATATTTGGCATGGACAATAACGAGATCGAGCGGCATTATGGGCGGATAGTCAGCGAAGATTATTTGGGACGCTACGATGCATGCCAAAAGATCCTGGATGCGTATAAGATAAAAAAAAGCATTGCGGATGTTCGTCAAGTATTTCCCTATATTGTTGATAGCGGGCTATCCCTGCCGCCTTCCGAAGAGCACAAGCGATACAGAACGGCGCAGGAAAATCTAAAAAAGTTCATCGAAGAGTATAATAAGCCGATCGACTTCTCAAAACTGTCAAAAACCGATATTGACGAACTTTTTCTGGACGCGTGCCATTCTTTTTCGACCGCTCCCGACCTCGGCCGGATCAAAAAAATATTTGAGCATGGGGCAAATATTAATGTTCGCGATGAAAATGGGGTTTCCGCCTTTGCGTATGCTTCCCATATTCCCGAATATGAAACGATAAAATATTTTTTGGAGCACGGCGCGGATATTAACGAGAAACTGAACTATAGCGATAACTCTTTTTCTACGATCTGGCTGCGGACCGTAAAATATCGTAATTGCGACCTATTAAAATTAATGCTGGAGCATGGCGCAAGGATAGGGGATGTTGATTCGCAGGGGAATACCGCTTTTCTCAACTATTGCGACGGAAATCCCGAATTAAATGGGATAAAACTTCTGATCAAGCACGGTGCGCAGATAAAGGGGAAGAATAACGATGGAAATGGGGCGCTGCACTTATTAAGCCGAAATTCTTCGGCAGCCGGCAGCATAAAGTTCTTAGCGGAACAGGGAGCGGACATAAATGAAAAAGATGGGGTGGGAAATACGCCATTAATTATTGCGGTCTTGCGCGAGAACCTTGAGGCGGCGCGCACTCTTGCCGCGCTAGGCGCAGACAAAAGCATTAAAGGCGAGATGGGCGAGGCGGCTTATGAGATCGCAATGCAAAAAGGATATGTTGAGATCGCAAAGGCGATCGATCCGAAGAATGCTATAAAGGATTATGAAGCCCGTCCGGATTCCGGAAAAATAATTAAAATTAAAGAACAGATCATTAATAAACTGATCGGGGGAAGTAAACAGTATCACAGCGACAAAGAAGGCTACTCGTACTTCATGCATCGAGACGGTTTTTTTGTTTTTGAGCGATACGATGCCGGTACCACGCCTCCGGAAGTTTCAACTTTTGTTACGCCGGAAGAAGCTCTCCAATTTCTATATGCTACCAATAGGAATTATGATGATAAAGAAACGGAAATTAGCGTTTATCAGCGGATCCTTGGATCATTGTGAACCAGCCCCAAATTAATTTTCGATCTTAAGCAGCATTCCGTAACAGGAGAATCCCGCGCCGAAAGAAAGCATGATCCCGTAATCTCCCGATCCATAAAGGCCTGAATCAAAGATCTTCTCTAGGGTGAAAAGAACGGACGGCGAAGACATGTTGCCAAAATCGACTAAGACCTCTTCGGAAAAGCTTATTTCCTTTTTTGAAAGGCCGAGCTTGCCGGCGATAGTCGATAGAACTTTGCTGCCTCCGGAATGGATCGCCCAAAAAGCGATAGCACTTCTTTGCAGGGAATTCTTTTTCAAGAGGTCCGCGACCACAATTTCGACCCCTTTTGAAGCAATTTCGGGAACGGCCGCCGTTAAGACGTTGTGTAATTTGCCGTTCTTTATCTTGAACCGCAGAGCTTCGCGCTTGTCCGGAAAATTAATGGTTGAAACATCGATAACTTCTATCCCGGCCGCTTTTGGGTCGTTATTTAATATTACCGATGCGGAACCGTCGGCAAAGATCGAATTTGAAAGGATAAGGCCAAGGTCGTTGTCCCAGTAGATCGAAGAAGAACAAAGTTCGGTGCAGGTTACCAGCGCGTTTGACGGTCCTTTTCTTGTGGAAAGGAATCCGATCCCAGCCGAAAGCGCCGGGAGCGCCGCCCCGCAGCCCATTCCTTGCAGGTCAAAAACAGAAGCCTCCGGTTTTATTCCTGTTCTCTCAATCATATATGAGCTTAAGCCGGGGCAAAGATAGCCGGTGCAGGAAGCGGTCACGACGCAGTCGATCTTATCCCGCGGCAATTTTGCTTTTTCCAGCGCCTTAATGGCGGAATTGGCGGAAAGGATAGGGGCTTCTTCATTATATCTTTTAATTATCTGGTCCTGGTCCGTGCAGAAAATATCTTCCAGGTTCTTTAATGCCAAATGCCGTTTTTTTATCCCTTCATTCAACATGAACTTCTTGTAATATTTTTTTTCCAGCGGAGAGAGCTCCCGAAGGCGGTTCAATTCGCTCCAGGATTCTTCCTGCGTCAGGCATCTTTCCGGATTTGCGTGCGCGATCGACACTATTTTTGCCATAATGTTCTCCTTATTTTATTAAAGATCGGAGCGTAGGACCAATAAGGGCCTTTTAAATGGAGCAGGCTCGCAAGACGGAGCAGGATGGAAAGATAGGGGAGACGGATATCCCTTATCGTGACAATATTGGCCTTTTTTTCGCCTCGTATTTTCTCTTCGATCCTTTCCCGGCTTATTGCGGGAGAAAGATAGAACACCGGATGAAGCAGGTCGGTCTTGGCATCTATGATCCCTTCTTCTTTTGCGATCGCTTCAATTTCCGTTCCCGGATAGATCCGGATCCCGATATTAAAAAAAACGATATCCTTTTCTCCTAGCTCCGTGCGGACGAAATTTAGGGTTTCCTCCACGGTCGTTTCATTTTCACCCGGCCCCCCCATTAAAAAGACCCATAAGCGTTTCATTTTGGACCCTTTTAAGCTTCGCGCGGCCGCAATTACTTCTTTTACGCCATAGCTTTTTTTTAATTTCTTCAAGACGCTTTCACTTGCACTCTCACACGTTAATCCGCACGAACTAAACCCGGCTTTTTCCATGAGCCGGATCAACTCTTCGCTGATAAATCCCGGGTTTAATTCAATGGTGTGGAGATTAGCTCGGCATTTCCTATTAATAAGTTCCCGGCAGATATTTTCGGCAAAACCTTCGGGATGGTTGAAAATGCTGTCGACAAATTCGATCGTTTTAGGCCGATAATTATTCTGGATGTGTTCAATCTCGTCGGCAATATTTTCCGTGGCCCTGAAACGGTAGCATTTTCCTTCCCCGCGGGCATAAGTGCAGTAGATGCAATTAAAAGGGCAGCCCCTTTTAGCCTGAATTGGATAGGAGGTCTCCTGGCTGAAATAGGGTTTTACATTGATCCATTTATGCAGAGCGTGGAAGGCGACCGAATTTAGGTCCTTTGTCCCTTGGGCTGGATTGGCAATTATTTCAGAACCTGCCAAATAGACCAGGCCAGCTATTTTTTCGTAAGCGGCAATATCCCCCCAATGCATTAAAAGCCGGGGAGTGCTTTCTTCGCCGTCGCCAAAGATCCCGGTCTCGATCCCCAAATATTTTAAGATCGGTTTGGGCATTACCGCCAGCGCCGCACCCCCGCAAAAGAGCCCAGCCTTGCTGTTTTTCCGGCAAAATTCAATAACTTCTTTGGCAAATTCCAGATAGAACTTTGGGGCGGACTGATCATGATTATCAATGTTTCGGATGGCGATCCCGATAAACTCTGGAGCAAAATTGTTTATTTCGTTTTTTAAATATTTTTGCCAGTCTTTTTTGAAACAAAGATCGGCGCAGGAGACGGAGAAACCGTTTCTTTCCAAACTGGCGGCGACATAGGCCATTCCGATCGGAAGGACGGGGTTGGGGTTGACTTCGATATTGGTGTTTATTAAAAGGACTCTCACACGCTCTCGCTTCGATCAAAGAAAAATGCCGCGATCGAAACCATAATGATCGAGGATAAAACGCAAATTAAAAGATCCAGCATTAACGGGAACATTGAAAATCCGACCAAGGCTCCTCTTATCCCATCTACCCCATAGGTGAGCGGATTTGCATAAGCTACATATCTGACCCAGGTCGGAAGGGTTGAGATCGGCGAAACAGCGCCGGAAAGAAAGAAGAGCGGGAACATTACTAAATTAATGATCAGCTCAAACCCTTCCGCATCCCGCATATTCGAGGCGAACGAGAGCCCAAGCGAAATAAATACCAGCGAAATAAGCAGCATAAAGACCAGCATTAGAATGGATCCCGCAAATGCGCGAAAAAGACTGAAGCCCGGCCCAAACGTGAAACCAAAGAAAAAAGAAAGGGAAAACAGGATTATGCCCTGCATAAGGCCTGTCGAAGCGCCGCCCGCGATGCGTCCCAGCGCAATTGATACGCGGCTGACCGGGGCGACCATGATCTCTTTTAAAAAACCGAACTCTTTGTCCCATAGGACCGAAATTCCGGAAAACATTGAAGAAAAAAGCATGTTCATTCCGATAATTCCCGGGACAAGGAAATTTATATATTTGAGATCTTTATCCAGGCCGGGGATCTCGGCCCCGCTAAAACTAAAGCCCAAGAACACCAAGAAAATGAGCGGCATTGCGACCGATCCGATGATCCTTTCTTTCGCGCGGGAAAGTTTTTTGATCTCGCGCAGCCATAATACGTAGATCGCTCTAATTTCTACCATACTTTTTCCCGCTCCTCGACATTTCTAATGGTCGTTCCAATATATTTAAGATAAACCTCTTCTAAATTGGATGCACCCGTGTCGGTCTTTAGCTTTTGGGGTGTTCCTGTTGCAATTATTTTTCCGTGGTCGATGATCGCGATGCGGTCGCAAAGAAAATCGGCTTCTTCCATGTAGTGGGTCGTTAATATAATGGTCACACGGTTTTCTTTGTTAAGCTTCTTTATGTATTCCCAGATCAGCCGCCTGGTTTGGGAATCAAGGCCGAGGGTCGGTTCATCGAGAAAGAGGACTTTTGGATGATGGATCAGGCCTCTGGCAATTTCGAGCCTTCTCTTCATACCACCGGAGTAATTCTTTACAAAGGTATTTGCTTTTTCGGATAATTCCACCAATTCAAGCAGCGAGGCGATCCTTTCATTGCGCGTAACCGGATCAATCCCGTACATCATAGCGTGGAATTCAAGGTTTTCCCGACCGGTCAATTTTGAATCCAGCGCGGGTTCCTGGAAAACGATCCCGATATTTTTTCTGACCTCATTCCGGTATTTGCTTACGTCAAAGCCTGCAACAAAGGCCTGTCCGAAGGTTGCTTTCAATAAAGTGGACAAAATATTGATGGTGGTCGTTTTCCCGGCTCCATTTGGGCCGAGCAATCCAAAACATTCGCCTTTTTCTACCGAAAAAGTAATATTGTCCACGGCGGTGACCGTGTTAAATTTTTTTATCAGATCTTTTACATCAATTGCCGGCATAACAAGACTAATTATAGCCTTTTAATCGATAAAAAGCCAAAAATGTGCTATAATATCCCTATGAATCCACAAAGTCAGACTAATTCAATTAGCTTCTATGGTTTGGGTATTGCTCCGAACATTATTGAGATCCTTGATCGAATGCGGTTTAAAACCCCGACGCCGATCCAATTAAAAGCAATTCCGATCGCCATTGAAGGCAAAGATATTATTGGCGTAGCGCAAACCGGGACCGGGAAGACCCTCGCGTTCGGCATCCCTATGATCCAGCGGCTCGTCCAGCAAAGAGGCCGTGGGCTTATTCTTGTACCTACACGTGAACTTGCCCTGCAAGTTGAAGAAACGATCCATAAGGTCGGTCATACTTTCGGTATGCGCACGAGTGTTTTGATCGGCGGAGCTTCAATGTCTCGTCAAGTTCAATCATTAAGAATGAATCCCAGGGTGATCATTTCAACTCCGGGAAGGCTTCTGGACCATATCGGCCAGGGGACTCTTCGGTTGGATGATGTTAATATCTTGGTCCTGGATGAGGCTGACCGGATGCTTGATATGGGCTTTGCGCCTCAGATCGAGAAGATCCTCCGTTTTGTTCCAAAAGATCGGCAGACTATGCTCTTTTCGGCGACTATTCCCGAAAAGATCGTTAGAATTGCTTCGGTCCATATGAAACTCCCTGTTTCGGTTGAAATTGCACGCTCCGGGACGCTGGCCGAAAATATTGCCCAAGAGTTATTCATTATTAAGAAAGAAGAAAAATCCCAGCTTTTGATCAAATTACTCGAACAATACCGCGGAACGGTCCTCCTTTTTTCGCGGACAAAAAGAGGCGCAACCAGGATCACTACCGGATTAAGAGGCGCCGGGTATAAAGCCGCTGAAATTCATTCCAATCGCTCGCTTTTGCAGCGAAGGGAAGCGCTCGAAGGGTTCAAAACCGGGAAATATAGGGTCCTTGTTGCGACCGATATTGCTGCCCGCGGGATCGACGTAAAAGGAATTGAGCTGGTAATTAATTATGATCTTCCGGATGACGCGGAAAATTATGTTCATCGCATCGGAAGAACGGCGCGGGCCGGACATGAAGGACGCGCGATCTCATTTGCAACCCCTGATCAGCGCGGTGAAGTTAGAAATATTGAAAAATTGATCCGAAGTGTTTTACCGGTATCCAAGCATCCAGCCTTTAATCCGATCAGTTTTGAGAGCAATGCTTCTAGATCGGCATTTAGACCGCAATATAATTACCGCGCCCCAAAAAGACACAGATAATTAAGTTTTATAAAATTGCCTCAACTTGCAGCATAGTCCTATAGTCGAAACTTCTGTTCGCGACCGTTGGCGATTCAAAAGCAAATCCGATGTTTAGCTTGGGAGAAACTTGGAATTTAACCGCTTCAAGCAGGGAAGCGGACAAGGTGCTGGCGGAAAAACTGGAATATTCAATGATGAAGGACATTTTTTCATTATATTTAAAGATCTGCGCAGCGCCAAAAGAGATGTTATGGCTTTGAGCGTCGACATGTAAATTGAGGTGGAGGGGTTGCCCTAAAACCATTTTCACCGCCGATAGACCAAAAGTCGTCATGGTCCCTGCTTCCCCGGTTGCTCCGGGAAACCTTTCTCCGAGGTTGATGCTTATCCCTTCGATCTTATCGTGGCTTCGAAAGAAGGCGTATTGGAGGGAAATTTCCGTTCCATCCTGCTGGAAATAATTGTTTTTTATATTTAGTCCTAAGCGGTCGATCAATCCGGCCTCTAAATGCGCTCCATATCCATAATCGGCACGGCCATTTAATGTTGTGAAGATCCCGTTGACCCGAAGATTGGCCGAGCCGGGAGAATCGGGCATCCCGTGGTCGAGGAGAAATGGATGAACAAATCCAAGATAGTTGGTGTTATCCACCGGGTCCCTAAATCCCATAAATGATGCGGCATTTACTGAGGATGAATATGTTAAAAGAAAGATAAATATAAAAGCGGCTGCAAATTTGTTTTTCATTTTCAGAGAAAATTATACCCTGCTGGGGATAAAATACAAGTGAAATAATTATCTAAAGTTGATAAAATCATATAGAGGGAACTATTCATGAATGCACTTGTACTATTGATCATTGCGGCCTGTGTTTTTGCTTTAGCGTACCGCTACTATTCCGCCTTTTTGTCTGCCAAAGTTCTCGTGCTCGATCCAAAACGAATAACGCCAGCCAATAAACTAAACGATGGCGTTGACTATCATCCAACCAATAAATGGGTCCTTTTTGGTCATCATTTTGCTGCGATCGCTGGAGCCGGCCCTTTGATCGGCCCGGTCCTTGCGGCTCAATTTGGATTTCTTCCCGGTGCGATCTGGATCATTATTGGTGCGGTCCTTGGCGGTGCGGTCCATGATTACGTTATTCTTTTTGCTTCCGTTAGGCATAACGGCTTATCGCTCCACAAGATCGCGCGCGATTATATCGGAATTATTACCGGCGTTGCGACCGCGATCGCTGTTCTTTTCATTATTATCACTGCGCTGGCGGGACTTTCGATCGTGGTCGTGAATGCTCTGGCGGAAAGCGCCTGGGGAACCTTTGCCATTGCGGTCAGCATTCCCGCGGCGATATTTATCGGAATATATATGCAGGTTCTGCGCAAGGGTGCGATCATAGAGGCTTCGATCATTGGGACCGTATTATTATTGTCCGGTGTATTTTTTGGATATTATATTCAGAACTCTTCTTTTGCTCCGGCCTTCATGTTTTCCAAACAGCAATTATCGATCATGCTGCCGATCTACGGATTTTTTGCCTCGGTCCTGCCGGTCTGGCTCCTGCTTGCTCCCCGGGATTATCTTAGCTCTTATTTGAAAATTGGGACGGTAGCCCTGCTTGCGATCGGGATATTTTTTGTCCATCCCGAAATAAAAATGCCGGCTTTTACGCCGTTTATTTTTGGCGGCGGGCCGATCATTCCCGGTCGGGTTTGGCCCTTTGTTTGTATAACGATTGCTTGCGGAGCAATTTCCGGTTTTCACGCATTGATCTCTTCCGGTACGACGCCAAAGATGCTCTCGAATGAAAAAGAGATGCGCATGATCGGCTTTGGGGCAATGCTGGTCGAAGGGTTTGTCGCCATCATGGCGCTGATCGCCGCAACGGTCCTGATCCCCGCCGATTATTTTGCGATCAATTGTTCTCCGGCGGTCTTTCAAGGATTGGGAATGCAGGCTGTAAATGTATCCGCTCTTTCGCAGATGGTGCAGGAAAATATTGTCGGAAGGCCGGGCGGAGGAGTTTCCCTGGCGGTCGGCATGGCGCAGATATTTTCGGGGATCCCGGGCATGAAAGATCTAATGGGATATTGGTATCACTTTGTAATAATGTTCGAGGCCCTTTTTATCCTTACGACGATCGATGCCGGAACGCGGGTCGCCCGTTATATTACTCAGGACATTTTAGGCAAGTTTATTAAACCGATCGGCAATACCAAGTGGATCCCGGGAATTATTATAACTAGCGCCTTAGTTGTTTTTTCGTGGGGATACCTTCTTTACAACGGGGACATTTCAACCATTTGGCCGATGTTCGGGGTTGCAAACCAGCTGTTGGCTACGACGGCTCTGGCGGTCGGGACGACCATAATCTTTCGAAACAACAAGAACAAATGGTTCGGCCTGATCACCTTTCTTCCGATGTTGTTCATGTTGGTAACAACCGTGGACGCGGCGATCGAGAATATCTTCTATAATTATCTGCCGCAGCATACTTTCAACGGCAATCTGAATGCATTTTTGTCGA
>JBAYJF010000021.1:0-17721 GCA_041665245.1 Candidatus Margulisiibacteriota bacterium
GGAAAAATAATCATTATACTTCTCATGCAGATCGGCGGACTGGGCTATATGACTTTTTCAATCTTTATGGTGCTGATCTTCAGGAACAAGCTTTTTATTTCCCAAAAATTGGTCATCCAGGAAGCTTTAAATATCAATTCCACAAAAGATGTCATTGTGGTATTAAAAAAAGTATTTGGGATCGTATTTTTTTGCGAAGGAGTTGGCGCCCTAATTTTATTCATCCGCTGGCTTCCGGAATTCGGATACGCCAAGGCCCTATTTTGGAGCGTTTTTCATTCCGTATCGGCATTCAATAACGCGGGGTTCGCGCTTCCCGCCAATTTTGCAAATCTAATGCCGTATGCGACCGATTGGACCATTAATCTAACAATTACTACACTGATAATTATCGGCGGCATCGGCTTCATTGTGATCGCAGATATCATCGAGCACCGCCGGCTCTCACTGCACTCAAAGATCGCCCTTACGACAACTATGATATTGCTGATCGTAGGAACAATATTTTTTATGGGGCTTGAATATAATAACCCCAAAACAATCGGGGGGCTTTCTTTACCTGATAAGTTTTTAACTTCCTATTTTCAAGCGGTTACACCACGAACAGCCGGGTTTAATACTTTAGACTTGGGAAAAATATTTCCTGCAACCGCTCTTATAGTTATCTTTTTGATGTTTGTCGGTGCAAGCCCGGGAGGAACAGGCGGAGGGATCAAGACCACGACTTTTGCTCTCGTTATTTTTACCATTGTTGCAACATTGAAAGGAGATAAAAACACCACTCTTTTTGACCGTCGGATCCCCCCGGAAACCGTCAGAAAGGCATTTACAATTATCTTTCTTTCGCTGGCAGTCGTCATCGGAGCGATCTTTCTGCTTGATAATATCGAACATTTCTCTTTGTTGGAATTGGCTTTTGAAGTAACGTCCGCTTTTGGCACCGTTGGTCTTTCCATGGGGGTCACCCCTTATTTAAGTTCGCTTGGCAAGATCATAATAATTGCTACAATGTTTATCGGCCGGGTCGGCGCCCTAACGCTGCTGATCTCGCTGGCAACCAACCAGAAAGAGCCAAAGATCAAACTTCCTAAGGAAGGGATCTCGATCGGATAATTTTTAAGGAGGAAAAAGATGAAAAAACAATTTGGGGTGCTTGGACTCGGAAGATTTGGAAATAAGGTGGCGAGAGAACTCTATTTCAAAAAACAGGAAGTCGTCGCAATTGATAAAAACGAGGCCGTTATCCAGTCAATAAAAGACCAGGTAACGCACGCCTACGTCGGCGATATTACGGATGAAGCCGCCCTTAAAGAAGCCGGGATCGGCGATTGCGATATCGTAATTATCGCCGAAAGCGCCGATATGGAAAGCAACATTATTGCGGCGCAGATATGCAAAGGGATGGGAGTTCCAACCGTCATATGTAAAGCGCATAATACGATCCACGGAAAGATCCTGGCAAAGATCGGAGCCGACCAGATCGTCTTTCCGGAGCAGGATACCGCAATTAAATTAGTTAATCGTTTAACCAGCCAAGGGGTCCTTGATTATTTTGATATCGGGGAAAATGTTTCGATCGTCGGTTCAAAGCCGCTGGATAATTGGGTCGGCAAGCCGATCTCCGATCTTGACCTTCGCAATAGGCACAATATCACTGTCCTTGCTATGCGGCGCGGGAACGACAATGTCGTTATCCCTTCCTGGAACACCATTATTGAAAAAGACGATATTTTAGTTCTTTTCGGAAAAGAAGAATTTCTCAAAAAATTAAATCTCGACATTACGCATACTACTTAAAAATGGCGGAAAACTCATTAAAGCCGGTCCAGCTGCTGATGCTCGATTTTGACGGGACAATAACCGATTCGATCCCGGCCGCGATCCTATCGGTTCAAGCCATGTTAAAGGAGCTGAGTTTCCCCTTTAAAACAGCCGAAGAGATAAATATTCACGTCGGCTATGGGGAGATCCCCCTTATCGCGGGATCGATCGATAGCAATGATCCTGCTCTTATCAATAAAGCCCTAGAAACATATTATCAGCATTATCGAACGCATGGCCTCAAAAGCATTAAAGCTTATCCGGGGGTAAAAGAATTCCTGGATAAATTTGCTGACAAAAAAAAATATATCGTTTCCAACAAGAAAGAAGAATTTATTCGATTGATCATGGATAATTTGGGATTAAGCCATTATTTCAAAGAAATGGTTGGCGGAGACAGCACCGCCTGCCCGAAACCCGACCCATACACGCTCTTGCGCCTGCTTAATGAAGAGAAGATAAAACCAGAAAATGCAATGTTCATTGGTGATATGACGATCGATATTGAAACCGGAAAGAATGCAAAGGTCCTTACTTGCGCGGTTACTTATGGCTTCGATCCAAGGGAAAAGCTTGCAGCCCTAAAACCGGACTTTCTTGTGGACAACCTTATGGACTTAGCGCGCTATATATACTAAAATCTTACTAAGCTCATGCGTGAAATTAATACATCCAAAATAACCGAAGTTGTAAGCGCTTTATGCGCTTCCGCGATAACCAACCTCCCGGAAGACGTATTAAGCGCCTTAAACACCGCGCTTAAAAACGAAACATCCAAAAGCGGCCGTGAAATATTGCGCCAGATAATTCAAAATGCAAAGATCGCCGCGGAAGAAAAACTCCCTCTCTGCCAGGATACCGGCACCGCAGTTCTATTTATTGAACTGGGGCAAGAAGTAGCAATAATAAATGGCAATTTCAATGAGGCTGTTCAAGAAGGGGTCCGGCAGGGATATAAAGACGGGAGAAAATCCATTGTTGCCGATCCACTAGCAAGAAATAATACTAAAGACAATACTCCGGCAATTATCCATCTGGATATTGTTACCGGAGATAAGATAAAAATAAAACTCAGCTGCAAGGGTGGCGGCGCCGAAAATAAGAGCACAATAAAGATGTTCAACCCTTCCACAAATAAAGAAGAGATCGAACGCTTTATCCTCGAAACAGTTAAAAACAATTCCCCCGAAGCCTGCCCTCCCGTGATCATCGGCGTAGGGATCGGCAGTAATTTCGACGGTGTTGCTTTATTGGCCAAAAAAGCTTTGTTGCGCAAGGTTGGGATGCACAGCAGCGCCTTTTCTATTAAAAAATGGGAAAAGGAATTGCTGGAAAAGATCAATAAACTGGGAATCGGGCCGATGGGACTTGGGGGAAAAACCACCGCACTGGCAATAAACATCGAAAGAGCGCCCTGCCATATTTCATCTCTCCCGGTCGCGATAAATTTTGATTGTCACGCCCATCGCTATGGTGAAGCAGTCATATGATCAAAATAAATACTCCACTAAGCGATAAAGATGTATTAAGTTTAAAAGCCGGGGACCAAGTATTGATCTCGGGCAAGATCTATACTGCCCGCGACGCAGCGCATATGAAGTTTGGGAATAAGCCCCCTTTTGAGGTTAAGGGACAAATAATTTATTACGCCTCTCCCACTCCGACCAAGCCCGGGAAAATAATCGGTTCGATCGGACCAACGACCAGTTCAAGAATGGATGCGTTTGCTCCAGATCTATTTAAAATGGGATTAAAAGGAACGATCGGTAAAGGAAGGCGCAGCAAAGAAGTCGTTGAATCAATGATAAAAAATAAAGCCGTATATTTTGTCGTACCAGGCGGGGTCGCGGCACTTCTTTCAAAGCATGTTAAAGCTTCAAAAACGATCGCCTACCCGGAACTTGGACCGGAAGCGGTCCTTGAGCTAGAAGTCATAGATTTCCCCGCAATAGTCGCTATCGATGCAAAGGGCAAGAGTCTTTGGTAAGGCGTTTTTTGATAATTGGGGTCTTAGTGTTTTTTTCTATGGCCGCGTTCGGAGTTGATTACGACGGCACTTGGTTCCTCGGGTTTAATACTACCAAGCCGCCATTTAATAAGATCGCTTCCAGAATTATCGCCGCTACGGAAATTTGTAAAAACGACCCCTCTCTTCCTGTAAGCTTTATCCCTCCCGGAATGGATGGCTATGACGCAAAACTCCTTGGGGGTGAAGGCAGATATAATATAGATATCTTGCCTGTTTTACCAAAGGAGAGAAAAATATCTCTTCTGCATACCGATGGCGAAAAGACAATAGAAATAGCCGAAAAAATAAAGAACAGCCTGACTAAACTTGGATTCGAAGTAGAACTGGTAAAGCTAAGTTACAAGAACGACGAGGTTAAATGGAACAAAGCTCTTTCCTCAAAAAAATATTCGCTTTTTTTAATGGGATACAAGGCGGATCTTGAATCGCTTTTCACAAATGATCCGGACACCGCCGATTCCGATACGGTCAATTTATTGGAGCCTCTTTTCAAGACTAAAGGAAAAGCCAATTTTACCGGCTACAGCAACAAGGAGCTCGACAAACTGCTTCAATCGGCAAAAAAAGCTGCCGGCGAAAAAAAGATCACAGCATTGAAAAAGATAAATCAGATCATTTACAACGATATCCCCGCTATGCCGATCTTTTATATAGAGAAGTTATAAAATGGATACAATAAATTATTTTATTCGGATAAAAAAAGAAGACGTCTATGTAATTTGCCCCTATCTTGAGTCATTCGAAGGGATGGCGGCGATCCGCAATCCTGCTCCGGCAGAAGGCCCTTATTCCATTTTAAAGCTGATGGTCTCGCCGTCATTCGAAGAGAGTTATAATAAAATTATTGATAATTTAGGAAAGAAGGTTTGGCTTGAAAGAATTACTGAACATCCTTAAACCAAAAGAGATCGTCAAAACGATCAACCAGATCGACTTCAAGAAATTGAAAGCGAAGGGAATAAACGCGCTTATCATGGATATCGATGACACATTAATTCCCCGTGAAGAGAACCAGATCTCGCCGATGATCTTTGAATGGATCGTTACCCGCAAAGAAGAAGGCTTTAAAATGTGCCTGGCATCCAACAGCCGGCACCCGCTCCGAGTTAAATATCTTGGTGATACGTTAGGCCTGCCGGCCATTTCGCTTGGATTTAAGCCCCTCCCCTTTGCGTTTTGGAATTCATTAAAAATATTGGATGCCAAACCGGAAGAGACCGCTATGATCGGCGACCAGCTCTTTATGGATATTTTGGGAGCGAATATGCTGAATATCTACACGATTTTTGTCCATCATAAAAAATCCGAGGATATATTAATAAGGACCTGGATGAGAAACGCGGAAGAATGGGTTTTGTCTAAATTAACGCCTTCAAAGATTGTTTAACAAACAATTCAGTAAATTATCTTAAGTTTTAATCTTTACCGGGCCAGTAATTAAATCGGCAGAAAAAGGACAGTTAAAACCCATTCCAGCATGCCTATCTTGAACAATAATAAATCTTCTTTTTTCTTTTGAAGCCATTTTTTCAAAGTTTTGCATAGCAATGGCGTATGTTTGGCCAAAGTTCTGAGCAACGGATACAAGATCATTGTTAGAAGACCTATCTACGGCAACTGATTTGTTTAAAAGTGTCCGCAACAAATAATAAGTAAAAGTATACTGGTAAGCATAACAAAAAAACTTTTCGGCTTCTTTTGAGATATCCCCCTCTTTTAATCCTGATTTAGCCATTTTCTCTGCCAGTTTAATACAAGCTAATTCATGTGCAATAAAAACAGAAAAAGAAAGCAGGCCTAAACCATGTTTTTGCAATGATAATGAAACAATAATGGAGCGACCACGCAAATCCTCATAATCACTGCCGAAAACCCCTTTTTCAACTTCCACAGGTTTTCCGAAAGGAAAATTAGAATTTAAAGACACTTGGAGAGGGACAAAGCTATTCGGATCACCAACCAGTAAATTGCAGGCGTATAATTCCTGCGTTATTTCGGGGGAAACTCCGATCATCAAACTTGTAGCGAAACCTAATGCTTTGGCATAATATTGTAATTCATTATGAAATTTGGTGGCATTAGTTCCAAAGTCTCTTTGGTGGAGGAGCTGAGCAGCACCAAAGATGTCTTCTATCTCTAAAGGAAGGGCACGGGTTGTGGTCAAAGCCAAGGCATCAGTTTGTCTAGAATTTACCGCCTGCGTAATAACACCCAATCTTCTTTCCGCAGAATCAGCCCTCATCTGCAACGCCAGATGCCAATTTTGTTTTACAGCAAAAACCATTGGTGCTGACCGCGGCGACAATTCTCTAAATTGCATCGCTAATCTCATGAATCTATATCGATATTTCCCACATTGGATTTCACCAGAACAATATTATTTAGATAAAAAATCAGCGGAAAACATAACGATATTAAATTAACGCTTTCAGGGACTGTTTGACCACCGTTTCAACCCCATCCCCCTCTTTAAGCGCTACCCTTGAAACCGCCTCTCTGGCTTCTTTGTGGGAATAGCCAAGGGAGATCAGCGCCGCGATCGAATCGTTCACGACCGAACTATCCTTGATCGGAACGCCTCTGTCGGTCGGATTTGGAGAATAGACTTTAGCAAATTTTTCTTTCAGTTCAACAATAATTCTCTCCGCGGTCTTTTTCCCGATCCCAGGGATCGATGAGATCAGCGCAACATCGCTGCACGCAACCGCAGAAATAATTTTATCGATCGGGAATCCGGAGATTACTGCCATGGCAGTTTTTGGTCCAACGCCGGAAACGGATAAAAAATGGGTAAAAAGAGCCCTCTCCTCTTTCGCCAAAAAACCGTAGAGCGAAACATCGTCTTCTTTTACAATCTGGACCGTTAATAATTTTACTTTTTCGCCAACCGCAGGCATCCTGTTCAATATTGCGGCAGGAACTTTCACATGATAGCCCACGTTATTAACGTCAATGATCACATGGTTTGTATCAACATGGTCAAGGATGCCATATAAGTGTGAAATCATGCCAGTCTCCTTAATTTATGTGAATGCGTATGGCAGATCGCGATCGCCAAAGCATCGGCCGCATCGTCAGGCTTTGGAATATTAGGCAATCCCAATAAGATTTTCACCATCTGCTGGATCTGTTTTTTATCCGCCCGTCCATACCCGGTCAAAGCCATTTTTACTTCTAAAGGAGTGTATTCCGATAACTCGATCCGGCATTCTGCGGCTGCAAGCAAAATAATTCCCCTCGCCTGGCTAACCGCCATCGCCGTTGTAGTATTATTCCCGAAAAATAGCCGCTCCACCGCAATAAAATCAGGCTTATGCTCAAGTATCAGCTTCTTAACAGCTTTATATATAATTGCTAATCGATTTTGCGAAATTTCTTTAGATGACGTGGTAACACAGCCGCAGTCAACATGAATAAGCTTACTGCTTTCTTCACGAACCAGGCCAAAACCCGTCCGCGCCGTCCCTGGATCAATTCCCAGCGTAAGCATTAAAAAATATTATAGCACATTATTTTACGCGTGCTATAATATCTCCATTATGAAAAAATTAATTATTTTTGCTGTCGCGATTTTAGTTTGTTTTGGTATATATTTTGTTGTTTTCAAAGGAAATAACGGGAAAGAGGCTTTTCAAGATAAAACATATTTTACAAAAGTCGGAAATGTTTTTTTCATTAAAGTGGCATCAAATCCTTCCACCGGCGCTTCCTGGGAATTAAATAAACCCTTAGACACGATCCTTCTGCTGCAAGGTTCGGATTATATCCCAAAAAAGACAAGTCCAAAAGTAGTCGGTGCCGGCGGTGAAGAGATCTGGACCTTCCAGGCGATCAAAGCGGGGACGACCACTATTTCTCTAAAATACGGGCGAAGCTGGGAAAAGGATAAGCCGCCTGCAAAGATCTATAATTTCCCGGTGGAAATCAAAGATTAATTTCCACGCTTCCCGAAAGATCGATTAGTTTGTATTCCAGGTGTTCTTCCCTATCGCATTTAAAGATAATATTCACGTAGTCGCTCATCGCGTATTTTCCCCTAAGGGAGTAATTAGTCTTTTCGATCTCCGTTCCTGAAAAAGATCTTGAGCGGGAATAATCGAAATCAACCCTGGTTTTATCCCCTCGGCGAAATATAAAGCCAAAGCCTGGAGCGAAGGAATATGTTGCTGGAGTTATCGCTAATTTATCTTCGTATTTCGAGTAACTGCCGGAAACACTTATACTCCATGTATCATTAATATTCCAAATCCCTTTCAAATTTGCGTCCTGCTGCGAGTTGTTTGCAGTATTATTCACGGATTCACCAGATCCTTGCAACCCTCTAATATATATAAAACGAGAATCGATAGAGAACTGCTCGGAAAGAGAAGTCCTCACCGTCGCATCAAGCTGGCGGTTATAATTCCTGCTTGGAAGAAAGGATAGCGGCTCTTGCGTAGCAAGGACGGTTGATAAACCATTTTCCACCAAATAATTAAGTTCAATTGAAAAGATCCTAAAGGGAGCCATTTTTATGGTATATAATTTCGAATCAAGATCGGATGAGTTTTGTTTAATATTATAGTTCTGATTTAAAACATTAAAACTGCTCGCCTTTTTTAACAATGCTCCAAGCATTAGTTCCTGGGTCGGAAATATATTAATTTCCGACTGCTGCTGTTCATTATTATAGCTCCTGACATTTGAACTTAAGATCTCTGTAAAGTTCGGTTTGAATAAATAGCGCAAGCGAAGCTGTTTTACCGGCTGATAATCGATCGAAAAAGAGCCGGTCTGCTTCGATACGTTTTCTGTTGTAGCATAATCTTCTTTCAAGGAATAGATCGTATATTTTCCTTCCGTGCGAAAGTTATCAAGCGGCTGAAAACGACAAGAAATATCCAATGAATTCCTATCCCCCATTCCCGGATCTTCCACCCTCTCAACCGAAGCCGCAGTAAAAATTGCTTTACCGGGATTTGCCGACAGGTTCAATCGATAGGTTTTTTTGTTTTGAGCCAAACCATTTGGATCGATCCTGTCTTCCAATTCCACGTTTGATGCAAAGGAGAATTTTTCCAAACTTATTGATGCAACGCCGAAATTAACTCTATTATAAGAAGTTACTTCATGCGAGGGAAAATTCACGTCCCATTTTTCTTTTGCGACTTTAAGCGTGGAGGAGATGATCCCGATACGATAACTGCTCTCGGCGCTATGCCGAGTTATTCTTCTTTTAATTTCATTGCCCGAAACAGGATCATTGCTTTCTTCATTTTCATAAAAGCTATACTCAAGCGATGGGATCCGCTCCGGAGTTAGCATTGCTTTTGCAATTTTATTCGCTGTTAGATACGTTATCCCCCCGCGAAGGTAGTTGTCATGATCATAAGCTCCTTGCAGGCCAAATAGTTGTCCCAAACGAAAGCTTAATCCTCCGCCGTATTTTGTAACATCTTGTTTTGGAAGAGGATCTGCGATCGGTAAAAAATTTAGCCCAACCTTTTTGGCATACGCATTAATGCCCAATGGGCCAAGTTGAGTTGATAGATCGATCTTTACCGCCTTGCCCGACTCCTCGCTTCCTGCAACCAGCAAATTATTATTCTTATTTGAATAAGCAGCTTCGCCATTTATCGCCAGCTCTTGAGATACAAAGCTACCGTCAAAACCAACAACGATATGCCCTTTCGGAGCGATCTCAGCGCCCGCGCCTGAACTTGAGTCTGAATCATTTATATAGGTTGCGCCGATCTTTAGATTTTGGATCGGCCTGGAATAAAGACGCAATCCGTAAGTCGAATGGGGGAAAACATTCTGGCTGTAATCATAATATATATTCAAAATTGATCTTTGATCAATTAAGTTTTTAATAAATGTTACTGTTCCGGCCTGATAGTCGATCGTATAATCATCCCCTCTTTTCTGCAGAGAGCCGTCAAGATAGACCCTTTCGCTATCGATGACGACCGGCGCATAATCAAGTTTAAAAGGACCTTGCGTCCCATCCCCATACAACCGAATATTTTTTGATTCTCCTTTGGGTGAAGAATAAAGGGCCGAAAATCCCCATTTTTCATAGTCGCCCTGCGCCCTTATTCCGGAAAGGGTTTTACTAAATCCTGAAAATTCCGTTTCTCTAAGATCTGCGGTAAAATCCCCGAAATATGCTTCTGTGCTTCCGTTCCTAACCAGAACAGAGATCTTATCTTCGCGCAGCGATACCTGCGATGACCCGGCAGTACTTGTGCTGATCAAGTTGGCATTAACTTCGGTCCCATTGCTTTTTCCGGAAATATTCAACCGGAGCGACTCTTCCCTGGTCATCCCCGGAGAAAAACCCTCTTTGCTTCCTACAATGCTTTTTGAACTGAATGAAAATATTTTAGATCCCTTAACAATAAAAGGAAAAACCTCCGGCGATGGAACATTGTCCAAAACAACCTCCCCAGATATAAGAGGGATCTCCTCGTCTTCATAATCCACTTCACTCGTAACAATATTATCAGCTTCTTCTGATCCCAGGATTTCCAGATCAACAGACTCCATGTTTTTATCCATCTGATACCAAACAATATTTTTCGACCAGAATGTCTTGGACGGGTTTGCTTTTGACCGCGCAGCTGACAATAGTTTTGAAAAAATATTATCGGTTTCAGGTTCTTTTTTAAAAGGGTATTTTATCCAAACCGTAAAATAGTGTCCGCCAGGCTTATAGTCTTCTGGGATAACAAAGTTGCCATACCAATAGCCTTGTTTGAATTGCATGGATATTTGTTTATCTCTATCTGTGTAGACAGTGACTTTTTGAGCCGGTTTAAATGTTCTGAGGCGGAGAACGATCTTCTCTCCAACAATTGGGCGATAATCCGGGACAAAACTTAATGCAAATTCATTTGAATAAATACCTATATCTCCATACTTATTTTGCGCCAGCAATAAATCTGGATTGATTACCAGTAAGAAAAAAACCGTTACCAGTAAAAACGAGGCTCTTGTTCCAAATGAAGACATCCTAACCTTTGTCGTTAAGTTTACCAGTAAATTGCAGGACTTTACCATAAATGATAAAATTGATAGATGAACACGCTCGCCATCGACATCGGCAACTCTAATATCGTTTTTGGCCTATTTAACAACAAAAAACTGTTAAAAGTCTGGCGTTGTGAAACGGCTAAGCCAAAATACCCCAAAACAACCGCAAAAATTGATAAGATCATCATTGCCAGCGTCGTTCCAGCCATTAATAACAAATTATCTGCCGCAATTAAAACCAAATATAAGGTCCTTCCCCATTTCATAACAATAAATGACTTCAAAGGGATAAAGACCGCATTAAAAAACAAAAATGAGATCGGCGCCGATCGGATCGTAGATGTCTTCGCGGCTCTCGAAATTTATGGCGCGCCTGCCATTATTATCGACTTTGGGACCGCAACAACCTTTGACGTTATCGATACAAATGGGACATATCTTGGCGGAGTGATCGCGCCTGGAATTACGCTTTCAAGAGATTCCCTCCACGAAAAAACAGCCAAACTGCCTAGAATTGATATAAAAGCGCCAAAGAACGTTATTGGAAACAGTACCCTCGAGGCGATGCGCAGCGGCATTGTCTATGGCTATGTCGCAATGGTTGAAGGATTGCTGCAGAGAATTATCTCCGAACTCCCATCTCCCAACTCCAAAACTAAAATCATCGCCACCGGTGGGCTGGCGGAACTGATTTGCAAGCATACGGATGTTGTTGATACAATAGATAAAGATCTTACGTTGAAAGGATTACAAATGATCGGAGAAATTATATGAACGAAGCCATGCCTGCCGGCAGGCAGGAACTTAGCGAACTGTTGAAAGTCAGACGGGCAAAGGCCGATGAGCTAATTGCACACGGTATAAACCCCTTCCCATATGGCTACAAAAAAACAAAATCAGCTGAAGAAGTTATAAAAGAAAATGCTGACCTTGTAGAAGGCTCTGAAAGTACGGAAGACGTTTCCATTGCCGGAAGGTTAATGACAAAACGCGGTCATGGAAAGGCCTCTTTTGCCACGCTCCAGGACGAAACCGGAAGAATTCAAGTTTATGGCAAACAGGATGTTATCGGTGAAGAAAAATACGCGATCTACCAAAAACTCGATATGGGCGATATTATCGGCGTTAAGGGAAAAGTTTTCCGGACAAAAACCGGCGAAATTACGGTTCGCATCTCCGATTTTACGATCCTGGCCAAGTCCCTTCTTCCGATGCCTGAAAAATGGCACGGCCTTCAGGATAAAGAGATCCGCTACCGGGAACGTTATTTAGATCTGATCGTCAACCCGGATGTAAAAGAGGTCTTTGTTAAAAGAAGCAAGATCGTTTCTTTGATCAGAAAATTTCTTGATGAAAAGAAATTCCTTGAAGTAGAAACCCCGATCCTGCATGTCATGCAGGGAGGCGCCGCCGCCAGACCGTTTGAAACTTTTCATGATGCCTTGAGTATGCCCCTTTTCATGCGGATCGCGCCGGAACTATATTTAAAACGTCTGCTTGTCGGAGGATTCGAAAAAGTATTTGAAATGGGGAGAGTTTTTCGCAACGAAGGGATGTCATATAAACACAATCCGGAATATACTATTCTGGAAATTTACCAGGCCTATGTCGACTATAACGATATTATGAAGCTTACGGAAGACTTGGTCGTTTTTTGCGCGAAGGAAGTTTTAGGGACCCTTGAAATTGAATTTAAAGGCGAGAAGATCAACCTTACTCCTCCCTGGAAAAAGATCACCCTGCTTGATGCCCTCAAAGAAGAAGGGATCGACCTGATCGGAAAAAGCGAGACCGAGATCCGCCAAATTGCAAAATCCAAAGGGATCGAAGGGGCGGATGAGATCGGGATCGGTAAAATAATAAATGTTCTTTATGATAAATTCGTCGAGATCAACTTAAGGCAGCCGACTTTTATTATCGATCATCCGATCGAAACCTCACCCCTCGCAAAAAAACATCGGGATAAAAATGGACAGGTCGAGCGATTCGAGCTGATCATTGCAGGAATGGAGCTGGCTAACGCTTTTTCCGAATTGAACGATCCGATCGACCAGAAAGAACGTTTTATGAAACAGGCCGAATTAAAAGCAGCCGGCGACGATGAGGCGGAAAGCATGGATGATGACTTTCTTCGAGCGCTTGAATACGGGATGCCCCCGGCCGGCGGATTAGGGATCGGGATCGACCGCCTGGTAATGATCTTAACCAACCAGCCATCGATCAGAGATGTCCTATTTTTCCCGCATATGCGACCGATCCCTCAGATAAAACCCGAAGCCAATGAAAGTAATTGAAGCCCTAATTAAAGATGCCCCTGCCCTTTCATTCGAGTTTTTCCCCCCAAAAACACCCGAACAGGAAAAAAACCTTTTTGATGTTATTGGTAAATTAAAGGCATTTAACCCCGATTTTGTTTCAATTACTTACGGAGCAATGGGGACGACCAAAGACAAAACCATCCATTACGCCCACAAAATAAAAAAAGAATATGCTCTTGCCCCTTTGATGCATCTAACCTGCGTTGCCGCCGACCGGCATGCAATGGAAGAGCTGTTATCCGCCGTCGCCGCAGAGGGGATCGAGAATATCTTAGCTTTGCGGGGAGACCCGCCGGATGGAGAAAAAGATTTTACCCCTCCCAAAGATGGATTCAAATACGCACGAGACCTTGTTTCATTCATTAAAAAAAAATATCCTGCCATGTGCGTAGGTGTGGCCGGTTTTCCGGAAGGCCACCCTTCAACCCGGGATATCGAAAAAGACATCCTCTATCTGAAAGAAAAAGTGGATGCCGGAGCGGATTTTGTAATTACCCAATTGTTTTTCGATAACCTATTTTTCATAAAATTCGTTGAAAAATGCCGCAAAGCCGGCATCTCTGTCCCGATAATTCCAGGCCTGATGCCAATAACCAGCTTAAAACAGATAAACAAAATGATCGGGATCTGCGGCGCAACCATTCCAAAAGAACTTTCCGCTGAATTAGATAAATACAAAGATGATGCTGAAGCAATAAAGAAGATCGGAGAAGCACACACCGTCAAACAGGCAAAAGAGCTTCTATCGGCCGGCGTTTCCGGGATCCACTATTTCGTTATGAACCAATCCGATCCGATCTCGCAGATCCTTTCAACCCTTAATTTACGGGAACAGGGATAAACAAAACCTCTTGAGAGTTTAGCCGGCTCCTATTCATAACCCTGCCGTATGGATCGATCGACCCTGAGATCCCTGTATTCGCCGCTTGAATAAAATATTTTCGATTCTCGATCGCTCTAAATATTCCCGTATTGAGATGAAAGTACGCCGCGGATGAATTCCCAAACCAGGCATCATTGGTTAAGGTCAAAATGAAACTCGAATTTATTTTAACTCTTTGTTTCACCAAGCTTGGAAAAGTCGATTCAAAACAGATCGCGGGCACGATATTCTTTCCCGCCGCAAAAACAGCATTATCATTCTGGCTTGGCGAAAAATCCTGGTCATAGTAACCGACCGCTTTTAGGATCGGAAATAATAGCGTCCGAAACGGAAGATATTCTCCAAAAGGGACAAGGTGCAGCTTGTTAAAGCGCGAAACAATTTCGCCGGATGGTGAAATTGAAACCATTGAATTAAAGATCTTACCCTTCTCATAATACGGTGTCCCGATGATCAGCCATTTTCCGGTCTCAACCGCCAGTTTTCTGATACGGGAAGATAATACCTGGTCTTGCAATAAATATGAGAACACCGCTGTTTCCGGCCAAATAATTATCTCCGCCCCCTGCGAAGCCGCCTGGCGGCTCATCTTATCTTGGATCTCATAGGTTCGCATAACTTCTGATGTTTTCATTTTATCCATCTGATCAATATTGGGTTGAATAATGGCAATGCTTGTATAAACACACTTCGTCCGGGTACAATCTGCATCCCAAAGCGCATTCTGGCCATAATAGAAACCGCCGGCAATAATAACAACTGCCGCGATCAATCCAAAATATTTTTTCCTGGCAAGCCCATTTGCAAGCGCCATATTGAACATGATCACTACAAAGCTGACGCCATAAACAGAGGAAAAAGACGCGATCTGGATAAATGCAAGAAAGTTCGCCTGGGAATACCCAACAACCCCCGCCGAAACCCCAAAAGGACCCAGCGCACGGAGCCATTCGACAAATACCCATAAAAAAGCAACTACGATCGGAAAGAATATATCTATTTTGATTCGTTCACTTATCTGATGGAAAATATAGCAAAACAGTAAAACGAACAGCATTTGAAACAAGACAAGCATTAAAAACCCTAAAACTGCCCAAAAAGTGACAAAACGAAAAAGCTCATTAACCCAAAATAAATTTAAAGCAAAAAAAACAGTTCCAAATACAAAACCAATTTTCAGCCTTTCTTTTAAGCTATTCGTTAACAACAACACATAAAAGAACGGGACCAATGCGACCCACGCCAGCGGATAAAAGTTTAGCTTCGGAAACGCCATCGCCAAAAAAATTCCTGAAAGTATAGAAAATAATATTTTGGTATTTGAGTCATTGGTTTTTGCTTCGAATTTCGGATTTAGGGTTTCGAGTTTTATCCTCACTGTACCGTTACCTTCACTTGCGTGATATTTAGCGCAGGATCAACAACATCATTTGGATCGTCACTGATCGTGACCGTTGACCCGATCGTTTTCAATATGTTTGCGTTCGTTAAGATCAAATGGTCCGTTGCAATCTTTTGTGTTCCAGACGGCCATGGAACAGATAAAACATCAAAGTAGATCACTTCCGGAGTGCTTACGGTAAACGCCTGTCCAATACGAAAAGTAAAATCAAGTTTATTTGATGCTCCGCTTAAAGTCCCAACAATTTCCCTGGTACTGGCCTGATTTAGAACAAAAGGTCCGGGGGAGATAAAATACCCGGCAGGCTCGACAAAAGCATACGCGCCCCATGTTGAATAGTATTTTGTATAATAATCGGCAATATTCCCTTGGAATGGGATCGTCCCCGGTTCAATTAATTCATCGTATAAAATATTATCCGGGGGCGGCAACGGAGCCTTGAAGGTCGAGGAAGAACTCATCACCATAAAATATCTGTTTGCATTGGCATCGGCGGTCCCAGCAAGGGTCACTTCAACCACAAGCCTATCCCCGTAGGTAACGATCTGCGTCACGGTCCTGGCACAACCAAAGCTAACGAATATTGCAATTATTAATAATAAAACAAATAACAATGTTTTTTTGGTATTTGGTATTTGTTTTTTGATATTTATCATTAGTATCTCCTCACATCACCCGGCTGCATAAGCTTGTTTATCTCCCGGTCAAAACCATCAAAATAGAATCCGCGATCGCTTCCATATCCAAGCGGCTGATCCGGCATCGCTTTTAGCGAAAATGTAAAACTGGTCTGTTTCAAGTAGTCAGAGTACATGAGCTTCATTTCAAAACAATGCAGATCTTTTTTCAGAATTATATCACGCAGTTTGATCGCTTTTGTCGCAGGGTCAAAGACCTGGCTGACATTAAATACCATTTGGTTCGGTTCTCCCTCAAGAAAACAAAAATTATAGATAGCACTCCCCTGTTTTACCCCGCCAATATTGATATCCTGAACTGCAAAAAAGTCGGCAGAAAACTTAGTTCCGGTAGAAAAATGAAGGCCGGTCGTCAGGTCCTTATAGATCTTATTTTCCAGGTCCCATCCGGTATTTGCCGAAAATCTTGCATTCTGGTTAATGGTCAAGGAAAGAGCCGCCATAGTGTCAAACCATTTGCCGGTTTGCCAGTTCCTCCCCCCATCGAGCGTCATATTAAAGTTTTCTTTGATGCGAAGGGTTACCCTATCGGTTATATCGTGGTAGCTTGTCCCTATTTGATCAAAAAGAAAGGGGGTGTTGCCATCCGTCTTTCCTCTTCGATAATTTACGCTGTTCCTTAAAAAGACATTTATATCGGTCTGGAGTCCGGCGCTTTCCCGGTATGCATACATTTGGTCGCCGGTTCCATATGCGAACTGATCCACCCCGATGCTGAAATTCCCGGTTGAATTATTAAAGACACTAAAGGCTTTGGAAGCTGTCAGCGATACTTTCCCTTTCTGGGTTTCAAAATCCCTTTTTGTTCCAAGCTGCGAAACGTATTTTACTTCTCGGTACACCCCATAGCCTATGGTCGGCTGCAAAACACATAAGGGCAATTCGATAGAATTCAGGTTGATCTCAATTTCCGGTTTCTTTTCTAAATATTCATATTTTGGATCGCCCGGATACAGATCACTGCGCAAGTCAATAAACCAATTGCGCGCAGCTCTCCAGCTAAAATACTTGGTAGAACCGGATAATTCGATCTGGGGCTCGATCTTTTCGGCTCCGACATCTCCCGCAAAAGCAGTACTGTGAAAATAATCCGCTTTTGCCGCTACCTGAATATTTCCAAGCGATGATTTTAAGTACACATTCTGCGTATTTCTCATCCAGTTGGGATCGATCTTTGAATAATTGTAATCGGAATAATAATTAATTTGGCTGCTGCCGGAATTTTCATACAATTTAAGCGTATAGCGGCCGGTTTGCGCGACCCTATCTTCCAGACCGTCGATTCTTATCCCCGCCGAATTATCCTTTTTAAGATCGACCCCGAAGCCAAAACCGGTCTGCTCAAGCCTCCCGGAAGGGATAAGATAAGTGCTGGAATATTTTTGATCAAAACTAACCGTAGTATACGGATTTACTTGCCGACTAAAGTTTATTTTTGTTATCCAATCCGAAAGTCTCGTATCCCTTTCATCAAGATGATACAAATAAAGCGATCCGGCGCCGATGGCCGAAAGACCATATTGGATGCCGTACCCAAAACCTTTGTTCTGCATAAA